>JAIDVZ010000186.1 GCA_029059365.1 Opitutales bacterium
ACTTTACATTAATTTGTAAAAAAATCTTGACATTTACCAGAAAAAGAGACTTCGATAATGTCATTATGAATCCTCTCCTAACATCCACTGTTATATTAAGTGCAGCTAAAACCTCACAAGATCGACATGAGAACCATGATATCACGGTTAAAAATTCAAACGATCGTTTCGACGTTCAAAGGATGCAACGAAGGGTTGTACACCTTAAAATAATAACCCTCATATTAGGTGGCATCGGGGTTTTAACCGCAGTAGCAGCTATCATATTATCACTAGTGGGAGCATTGATCATGCCAGTATTCCCAGTAGTCACAGTCGCTGCATTGGTGAAGGTATCACTGATGTCGATAACGGGAGCTATCGCATATGCCATAAAGAGACGTTCAACCAAAAAGAAAATTCAAGCCCACAATGCGAACGCTAAACCTATCCAAAATTCTGCAGAAAATGCCACTGAGAGCAGCAAAAATCCGGAAACTGATAATCCAACAATCACCACTACGCCTACACCAACAAGCGGCGGCGGTGCAGTTATACAGCCAACACATGAACCGGCTTCAACAGAAAGCGTAACAAACCAGTTTAAACAATTACAACTTGAAAACTTGAGGCAAACACTGACAACACAGTTGTGTATACAAGAACAGGAATTCAATTGTCTAAATGAAAAAACCAAAATAAAAACAGCACCAAACAATATACAAAAAAATTCGAAAAATTCTCGCATAGTTAATTTCAGCCTGGCATTTCAAAAGATGAGATATGAACATGCGATAATAGCTCAGCACTTTGCCAACAGAAAAAAAAGACTTTTGGAGCTACAAGAACAGTGGCAACAAACATTTGGAGTATCTGAACAAGCAGTTAATATTCCAGAAACTGAAAATGCCTCAAATGTGTATAAAGAGCTCAAAACACAGTCTGACCAGATAGAAAAATGGTTACAACAGGCCAGAGCTAATCAAGGCTGGTTTTCTAGTTCAGCAAAAAAGCAGCAGTTGCAAGATCTAAAAAATGCACAAAAAGCCTACGCTGAAAAGCTATCAAACCTAAAACCAGCGCTAGACTCAGAATCACAAAGAAGAACAATAACAAACAAGCTACAACAACTTCATGCGATAAAAACTCAAATAGAAGCATCGAAACAAAAGTTGGATGAATTAGCAAGAATCGCACCAGAACAACCTGAATCGGATAAACAGATGATTACACGGCTCAGAAATCATGCGATACAATTAGATACAATGCTAGAACGCATACCACTACAGATCCAAAAGCTACAGTCCGCATTACCGGAGATAGATGAGATTACTGTAATACGTATGTCAAACAGGGAATCAGCGTCTCTTGATAGGTTTTTAAAAATAAGTTCGGACAGAGAGAAACAGATACAAAAGTGGCTAATGCAACGCCACACAAATGAAAAAAAGATAACAGAGCCGATAAAAGCATGGGGGGGTATGCAAAGAGATACCTTCGATAGATTGCAAAAGGCGCAAGCTATGATATTTCCACAATCTTCAAAATGAAAAATTAAGAAAGTCTAGCTGTTAAACACAACTAAACATTTTGATAAATATTTTAGAAAAATTCGTATATTTGTGTGCAAACTGGAATTTCTGTTTGCGCATTTTTTTTACAAAACAACCTTATCATTCTTGACATCCCTCGAGGGGGGGGGTATAATGAGAGGTTATGAGTAAACCCACTGAAAACAAAACAGGTTTAGGAACCGATCCCTTAAATACTGTTCCACAAGGAGCAGGACCAAATGGAGACATAAATGTAGCAAACAAGCAGGATCAGAAGCCCTTACTTCCACCTACTCAAATTGGCGATGGACAATCGTCTTTGTCTTCCAAAACTTGCGACCCGAATTCATCCAAGCCTGGCACCAATGAAGCGCATGATCAAGACGCTGATAAACCCGCTTCAGCTAAGAGGGAAAAATCTAATGGAAGCAATTCATCCCTCAAAAGTTCTCAACCATCGAAAGCAAATCAATCATCGGAAATAGATACAACACCTGCTGCAGGTAAAGAAGCCTCACCTGTACAACAGCTTCAAAATCTTCCTGAAGAGCCAATGGAGAGAGAAAGAGATTATGAAGCAGAGATAAAAGAAACAAAAAGCAAAACTGCAAAAACGGTTTTAGTGCTAGCTGCTTCTGGACTGGCAATTGGTGGTGCAGCTGTAGCGTGCTTAATTCTTTTACCAGCACTTCCAATATATGCATGCGGTCTACTCGGTGTTGCAATTGGTGCTGCTATCGGATTATTGATATTGGCAATTGCAAGCGGAATATTAGGCAGAGATGAACGAAAGGGTTTAGAAGCACAACGCGCTCAACAGTTACCTTTATCTGATCCTACTGCACCTAATATAGATAACAATGAGCAGATAAATGCACAATAGCTCAAAAATGTAAATGATGTTGAGGATAAAAACATCCTGTATAAAATCCCGGTTATATAAATAAAGAAGCTAATGTTTGCTCATGTCCGGGTATATCTAAAACTGTTCATTTGTAACGATTTAGTTTCTCACACAATTGTTTAAATTGCTACTCTCTATCCAGTACCATATCAAAATTACTTCTTTGGGGCGCTGGTTTATAGCGAGAACCATTGGATGACACGGTCCGTGCGGTGACGAAAATCAATAAATTACGTTTTTGCGAGGTCTCACTTTTGGAGCGAAATAGTCTCCCAACTAATGGAATATCTCCAAGTATCGGGATTTTATCACGGACTTCTTTTACTTCCTCGCGAGTCAAACCGCCCATAACAACGGTTGCGCCGTTTTGCACAGTCACCTCCGTCTGAATCGCACGTGTGGAAAAAATTGGCTGATAGAACCCAGATGGTACGGTCACTGTTGTCCCTCCGGAAATCGCCACACTAGAACCGCCATACTCCATAAATCCTTCAAACTCCGTGACCTTCGGCTCTAGTTGTAGGCTAATATTATCATTCTCCTCCACGATTGGAGTGACCTTCATCTCCACCCCAATATTCCTGGTCGTAAAATCACGCGGTGTACCGGCAGTGATCGTTACACCGGCCGACCCAGAGGAGGCCAAACTCGAGCTTGTTCCAACCTCAGAGTGCGTCTCTCCATAGTTTTGCGGATACCGTAACTCTTGCGCAACAACGATATTCGCAGTACGGCCAGACAAAACCGTCAATTTTGGGGCACTCATCAAATCTGATCCACTATTTTGCTCAAGTGCACGTATCATCATGCCAACTTGTGCGCGATCAATTACCCCGAAAAAACTACCGAATGGTACACTATTGAGTCCGAGATTGATCTGGCCAGACAGCTTCGGAGGCTGGTTATTTAAATTTTTTATCTCCGAATCAATCACGATTTGCCCATTCCCACTCGAAGATACAGATGGAGAAAAAGCCTGTGCCATTGTTCGCAAATTATCGGTTCCAATTTCACCAGACTCCCCATTTTTACCGGTCGATATACTCCCACGATCGGCATTAAAACGATTGAAAATATTCCACCGAAAGGCCAATTCGTCCAATGTACCCTGCGTGACCTCTAAAAATTTAGCTTCGATTTCTACCTGTTTTGATTCGGAATATTTTTTCAAAATACATTCCAAGCGGCGTAAATTTGCCAGATTATTTGTCGCAATTAATTGAGCACCATCAAAAGCTAAATTACTACCAGGAACGGTAAAATCCACCCCCGCTCGTACGAAAAAGCTCTTCAGTGCCTGTTCTTCATCAAGCGTACTGATCTGCTTATCATCTTCAGCAGATTTATGGTTTAACCCTTGCAACCCGGTCAACTTTATAATCGTCGCACGCGAAAGTGCAAAAAATTTGGTCTCTAATTGCTCCTGAAACGCGTGTGGCTCCCCTAAGATCACAGCATCTGACGAGCAGTCACACTTATAATTAGCAGCTTGTCCAACATAAAACAGTAAGCGTTCCAGCGTGATATTTCGTAAATTCAGGTTGATCTTTGGTTCTGCTTCTGTCGGTGGAGAGATGAGAACAACATTAATTCCCTTAGTATCGCTGTTGCTTGTTGTATCATCATATTGCACAGATAGCTCAGCAATCGCCTCCACAACATTGCTTATCGGTAAATTTATAAACCGTACACGTGGGATAATTATCCTAACTAATTTATCACGTAGTGTATCTGTTGCAGAAGCCACAACATTGGTCACATTTTCAGCAGCATGTACGATACCCGGGACTCGCCACGCATGTTCCACATCCTCTATTAATCCCGATCGTGTATTGATTCGTTCGTTGTTTTCCAGATTTTTAAACTGATTTTCAATCATCTCGGATAAGGTATGTGCCTGTTGGTCATCCGGATATTGTTCCAGATATTGGTTAATTGCAGACCGTGCTTGAGCGATATCGCCATTAGCGAAAAATGTACGAGCCCGCATATATAGCGTCCTATCGGGCATCTTTGGATTCGTTGATTTGTCTTTTACATGTACCCTTCTACACCTCGGCAGCGATAATACATCACTAGTTCCAACCCAACCAATCATCAATATTGCAAGAAAAGTTTTACACAAAACAACCTTCACGCAAGAAATATATCGACAATTTATAACCTTTGCAATATCAAGCGCAGGAAATTTTAACAATTTTTTGTAAAACTTTTTAACACTGTTGTTATGGATGCAATTTTAAAAAGACGAAGTACAAGGACGTATGCAAATAAGCCAATCTCGGAAGATGTAATTAACAAATTACTACATGCTGGGATGTCTGCACCTTCCGCGATGCACTCAAGTCCGTGGCATTTCATTGTTATCTCAGACCACGATAAAATGGTCGCTGTAACCAAGATTCATCCATACTCGCAAATGATGCTACAGGCTCAATGCGCCATTTTGGTATGTGGTGATCAATCAATAGAAACTTTGCCAGAATATTTTCAACAAAACTGTGCTGCTGCTGCGGAAAATATCCTAATCGCAGCTACCGATCTCGGCTTGGGCTGCGTCTGGGTCGGATTGTATCCGAATGAACAATATCGCGAGGATTTTAAAAAATTATTTAATTTGCCTCAACATATCGAACCATTCGCTTTAATTCCGCTCGGCTACCCTACTCAGGCGCTCACCCCTTCGAATCGGCTTGACTCAGCCAGGATACATAAAGATAGTTGGTAACATAGTTCTATCATGAAAGTATCGAAAGCATTGGAAAAGTTGTTGAATGAACAAATACGCAATGAATATGAATCTGCGTATATCTATCTCGGTATGAGTGTGTATCTCATGAGTACACCTTATACTGGGTTCGCACAGTGGATGCATTTGCAAGCAAAAGAAGAAATTGAACACGGTAATAAAATTCTCAGCCATCTCGGAGAACGCGCAGCAACGGTAAAATTATTGCCGATTGCAGCTCCAAAAATCGACTACTCAAGTCCATTGGAAGTGTTTAAGGCCGCTCTTGAACACGAAGAACTCGTGACAAAGTGGATATGCAACATCTATAAACAAGCTGTTAAGGATGAGGATTACACTTCTCAATGCTTCTTGAAATGGTTTATAGATGAGCAGGTCGAGGAGGAAGAACAAACACGGTACTTCGTTGAGCGTCTAAGTTTAGCCGGCAAGGATTCCGCAACCCTGTTGTTTTTAGACAAAGAAGCCGGTAAACGCTCAGAATAACCCAATTCTGAAAATTTTTATTAGCAAAAAGTGACTTGTTAAAAAGTTACTTCAGGATTGGTTTGTATAGATTTATTCAAAAATTTGACCTAGGTCCCAGATTTACGTTGCTAAACATTTGTTATAAATTAATAACAAAACGGTAAAATTTTTAATGGAAACCAATACGCTTCACATCCCACTTGAAACAAATCCTGTCACATGTCGCGAAGAATCTACTCAGCGAGACGAAATAGAACAAAATAGGACGGCTCAACCCGGTTTAACAACCGATCGTAGATTGGTAATCTGCTATCCACATGATACCGTCATAGATATCGCGCCTGAATCTTTGATTGAGGAAATATTGATATCCGCAAGGACCATTTCAAGCGATCTTTTACACGGTACCAGGCAGTTCATAGCGACTCGAGTCAACCTCGTAAGATGCACTTGGAACGACATGATCACCATGTCGAGCGGTTTATTTGATGATTTATTCAGTGATAGGATGATGTTACGTGAGAGCCTTGTGGCGTCATCTCTTTTGCTCTATGCCGTGTTCATCTTCTCTGGTATTCTATGTGTTCTAGATTCAGGTTTGAATGACATATCGTTTTTCGAATTTCCGCTGGCAGTGGCCAGTATACCGATGCTCATCGCATTTGTAATATAAAGCGTTTTCGAATACCTTTCTGACTCAGCAATAGCAAGTGGTACCGTGCAATTTTCACATTGTGTAAAAAATTTTTCCATACTGTGGTTTGCACATCATATTTTTATTCTATATTTTTTTAAAAAACTTTTAAAAAATCTTGACATTAGTAAAAATATGTTACTGTTAAAAATCATTAACCCTAACAAAAATATGATACAACTTAACACTCAAAATTCATCTCAAATTTGTGCTGTTTTAACTAAAGTCCTTGAATCGGCAGCCGCTCACACAGTAGAGATCGCTAAATCCGCTTCACGCATCTTGTCAAACAACTTCATACCGGCTGTTTCCAAAAAAGCTAGCACTCCTCTCATATCAAGCGCTATATATGCGTGCAAAATGAGAGCTTTGTATGCAGCGTATCGCACAATAGCCCTTGCAAGAAGCAAGATGCTTCAAGGAATATAAAAAACACTCAAAGCTGACAATTAATGGATAATCGTTTCATTAGTGTCATTTTGACAATGTTTTGAATTGTATTTAGTCAAAGGTTCAAAACGCCCCTCTCCTTATCCACCACAATTTACATGGATGTAGCCGAGGGGCGCATATATTTTAAAGATTTTTTAAGCTTAATTTAAATTTAACACAATACTCAAACACATTTAAAAATAGAAGAAACTGTAATAAATGCATAAAAATAAGAAACTCAAATTAAAGAATAGAAAATAATATTAAAAAAATTGAAAAATTTCATACTGTTATCATC
>JAIDVZ010000187.1 GCA_029059365.1 Opitutales bacterium
ATTTTCCATCAAATCTCTTTTCGATCTGTTCCCTGACGGCATTTTGCCCCATCGCTTTTATCCACATAAAAAAATTCTAAATATTACCGGAGTAAAGCTACAAACTGACAACAACTCTTATATATATGTGTTGATTGTCTCTGATACATCTGCCGCACAAGCGATAATCAAAGAACAAGTGGAAAACGAGCGGTTCTCAACAATCACTTTGCTTGCCGGTGGAGTTGCGCATGAGCTAGGGAATCCGCTAAATGCTATTTCTCTGCGTTTGCAGCTCATGCAGAAGCAACTTGATCACATTCAGCGGTCCGATAAACGTGATCAATTAGCACAATCGGTATCTATTTGTGAAGAAGAAATTATGCGCCTTGACGGAATAATTAAAAATTTTTTACAGGCTATTCGGCCACAGAAACCGGTCATGCATCCCCTTGATTTGAACACCGTAATCGACCATGTGTTGAATATTTTGGCTCCTGAAATTCATAATTTACACATAAATATCGCGCGCAAAACACCAGCACTGCCCCTAATTTTGGGCGATAGTAAGCAGTTGGAAGAGGCGGTTTTCAATATCGTGAAAAATTCGATCGAAGCGATAAATCCTCACGGTCAAATAAGCATTAATTGTAGCTATACCGATTTACAAGTTATCCTTGAGATTGCTGATAACGGCCACGGCATCGCGGCTGATAACTTAAAGAAAGTTTCAGAACCGTATTTTTCAACCAAGCAAACTGGGAATGGTTTGGGCATGATGATTGTAGAGCGTATTTTACAGGAACATCGCGCAATTTTTACTATTCAGAGCAACGTTGACCAAGGCACCAAGGTGGTTATAATTTTTCCAATCAAGGACCCGTCGCTACCGCTTTTAAACAAATAAATATTCGTATTTTTACAAATTTTTGTCATAATTTCTTTCATGTTTGCACGCAAAAATCATGGATTTGCGCTATTATTTGTATTAGCTCTCGCAAGCATATTTGCTTTATCCATCAGTATATTATGCACGCAAAACTATATCACACACCTGCACATTCAACATGAAATTTCTGAGCAACAAGCGCGATACGGAGCTTTGTTTGCGCTGCATCTTGCAGTTGCTCGTTTACAAAAATTTGCCGGAAGTGATGATGTTATTTCTGCAAAAGCGAACAATTTTAATGATGAATTACAGTTGAAAACTGACGCGATGCGAAACGTCTATGGCCTATGGAAAATTGTTAAAGAAAATTCTCAATATTTTACCAAATTTTTATGTTGGTTATGGTCGCAACGTGATTCATCAAACTTTGATGACGTAAAGCTGAATTACAATTCTGATTCAGTGTGTTTAACAAAAAATTCACAATATGTTTTACAAGTACCTAAGCGCCAAATTCAACTAACTGGCTATAACGGCGAAATAAAATGGGCATTTATCATCGAAGATGAATCACAAAAAATCGATCTATCGCTCGTCGACCAACCGAAACAATCAGGTACTTCATTTGACACACAAATATGCCCGCAACTTCCTAATACTGAAGCAGTTACAACATTTTCATCGTATAGACCAAACTTGTCTATTTACCCCTATATCGATTTTCCAGAACAATTTTCATTGATCAATCAAGATCTTGGTAGGCAGGTGGTGAATAATCAAAATCTATGCACTTTACATTCATATGGTGTGTGGGCTGGAATCGATGGACTGAAGCAGGAGTTAAATTACTTTTTAGACACGAATAATTTTTCAAATACCGACACAATTTTCCAACCGCAACCAACCTGTGCCGTGCTTCCACCAACGTGGAAAATGTTACAATCTTTTGTTCGACAATCGCGCAATATTCAGGCCAACTCTACAAAATCGTTTCCATTTATACCGCTGTGTCGCCCACAGTACATGCAAAATTATTCACCAAATACCACAAATCATGATCTTCAAATGCCCACCCAATACGGGATATATCCGATACTCACACAAGTGCTTTTCGATATGTCTCATATACACATCTCCGA
>JAIDVZ010000188.1 GCA_029059365.1 Opitutales bacterium
AAAAATCTCAATATTTTATCTTGAGAAATTGTATCTGTTATATTGAAATGTGCGCAGATATAGTACCATGGAAGACGAAATAATCAATGAAAGCGATATTTTTTCGGTAAGAACAGCAAAATTATCAGCACTGCAACAATCCGGAGAAGACCCTTATACTAAAAATTGCGAACAAAAACAGACATCTAAACAAGCAATTGAATTGTTTGTTGAGGATACAGATGAACAAGCAGAAGTATCTGTCGCTGGACGGATCGTGGTTTTTCGCAACATGGGAAAAGCTAGCTTTATTAAGCTTCTCGATCGTGATGGACAAATACAGATATACGTCGCCCAAAACGCTATCGGAAATGAACAATACTCTGATTTCACTAAAATGGATATTGGCGATATAGTAGGAGTAACTGGCAAACTGTTCAAAACTTCAACTGGTGAAATCACTGTTCGGGCGTCTTCAATAATACTAGTATCTAAATCGCTACGTCCTTTACCAGATAAGTGGCATGGATTGACCGATTTTGATCAGATATACAGACAGCGATATTTGGATCTTATAGTGAATAAAGAATCGCGAACTCATGCCAAACAACGTTGTAAAATAATACAAGAAATCAGAAAATTTTTATGGGCACGTGAATTTGAGGAAGTTGAAACTCCAACTTTACAAATGGTTGCTGGTGGAGCGGCTGCACGTCCGTTTGTCACACATATTAATGCATTAGATCAGGATTGCTACTTACGCATCGCCCCCGAGTTATTCCTGAAACGTATGTTGATCGCTGGATTTGACCGTATTTTTGAGCTTGGTCGAGTATTTCGGAATGAGGGATTATCACGGAAACACAGCCCTGAATTCACTATGATAGAAATTTACCAGGCATACACCGATTATCGTGGCATGATGAAACTGGTTTATGATTTGATTCAACATCTTTGTGAAAAAATATTAGGTACAAACATCATAACACGATCAGATGGATTGAAGATTGATCTGAGCGGAAAATGGCCAGTCAAAACATATTCTGAGCTAGTTATTAATGCTACTAAAAACCCAAATTGGTTTAATATTTCAAAGGAAGAAAAATTAGAATTTTGTCACAAAAATGGGCTTGAAACTGACCCAAATTGTGAAGATTTTGAAGTTACAAATGATGTTTATAGTAAACTAGTTGAAGCAAAATTGATGCAACCAACGTTCGTTACACAGTTGCCTCGTGAACTATGTCCACTAGCAAAATTAAATGTTAATGATGATAAACATCTAGATGTGTTTGAGCTGTGCATCAATGGTCAAGAAATCGCACCGGCATATTCCGAACAAAATAATCCAATTATCCAACGTGAAATGTTTGAAAAACAGATTGGGGAGGAAAAACAAAACCTCGATAATGATTTTCTGTTGGCCATGGAATATGGAATGCCACCGGCTGGTGGTATGGGGATCGGTATAGATCGATTGGTCACATTATTAACGGGTGCACAAAATATACGGGATGTTATTTTATTCCCAATGATGCGCCAACAGATAAGTCAATAGGCCAATTTTCGGAATTATAAAATGCGTTCTTCTGGGATATTGTTTATAATTTCAGGTCCAGCAGGCGTTGGCAAAACAACCGTTGTTGGCACATTATTATCACATATTCCATCTACCGAGCTTCAACGCTCGATCACAACCACGACTCGTCCTCCACGCCCGGACGAGATAAACGGGGTACATTATTTTTTCATTTCCGAGCAAGAATTTAAGGATAAAATTCGTGCTGGTGATTTTTTAGAGTATGCATGTGTACATGGGCATACATATTATGGCTCATCGAAAGCCGAAGTTTGTTCTAAATTGTCGCAAGGTATAAACCTCATTTTAGTGATAGATGTGCAAGGGTATGTGAACATTTTAGAAAATTTCCATGATTTTCGGATCGCATCCATTTTTATTAAGCCACAAACAATGGATACGCTATATACCCGCCTATTAAACCGTGGTACGGAAACAATGCCTGAAATAAAAAATCGTTTACATACTGCCGAAAACGAGTTATTATTTGCAAATCGGTATAAATATGTTATAAATAGTGGCACACGGGAACACGATTTTAAACAGATTTTAGAAATTTATAACAAGGAAACCAAAGCATTGATATGAGAATAACGGGTGGCAGAGCAAAGGGGATACAGCTCATTGTTCCTGAGGACATTGAGTCATTGCGCCCAACAACGGATTATATCCGCGAATCGGTATTCTCGTCGATAAAGGGGAAATCCTCAAATGCAATGTTTTTGGACCTGTTTGCTGGGATCGGTAGCTATGGACTTGAAGCGATCAGTCGCGGTGCATCGGCCGGGATATTTGTAGAGCAAAACGCAGCAGCTGTAAAAGCAATTGAGGAAAATATAAAACTTGTAAAAAAATCTGCGCAACGGATACCATCTTGCAAGGTACTGTGCCAAGATGTTTTTGAGGTACCTGCTTTACTAAATTCCGAGTTTGATATGATCTTTATCGATCCTCCATACAGCATGATCGATGAATTTGGGGAACAGCTTTTAACAACTTTTGGCCCGTTTTTGAAAAAAGGAGAAAACGCACGTTTGATGTTTGAAGTACCAGCTCGCTATAAAACCCCACAAATACGCGGGCTTGTCGAAATCCGTCGACTGGGGCGCATAGCATCCGCAAATCATCCAAACGTTATTGTATATACCCGTGTCCAATAATTTAAAAAATATCTTTATTGTAGCATTTACCACCCTACTATCCCGCATCTCTGGGTTTGTACGAGATGCAATTTTTTTTAGTATATTCGGTCTATCTGAGGCAAGTGCAGCTTTTTTGTTCGCATTCACAATACCAAATCTATTTCGCCGATTACTTGGTGAAGGGGCATTATCATCTGCCATAGTACCAATACTGTCCGGCCAATATGTCAGACATGGAAGAGAGGCGGTAGGCACACTACTAAAACAGATAGTAATCAGATTATCATGTATTTTGTTAGCAATCGTACTAGTTGGATGCTTCGTCACATTTTCTGTATCTAGGTGTTCATTTTTGGGGTATAAATGGATAATTGGCTTACATTTCATTACCCTTGTTCTTCCCTATATGATCTTCGTTTGTACAGCGGCTGTCATATCGGCTGCACTTAACGTACTAGGATATTTTTTTGCAGCATCATTAAATGCGGTTTGGCTAAATCTTACCATGGTGATTGTCCTAGTTATCGGGAAAATTTGCAAACTTCCCGAAATTCAAAAATTAGATCTTTTATCGTTTGGAGTAATTATAGGCGGAATTATACAGTGTTTAGTACCAATATTTGCTCTTTGTCGCAAAATACCAAAAAGCAATACAGAAGGAGAAAAGCCCCAAGACTATAGCAAAGAATTAAAAGAAATATTGCATTTATTTTGGCCCGGTTTTTTTGGTGCAGCGGTCACACAAATTAATCTCCTTATCTCCCGTAGTTTAGCGTATTTTTATAGCGCATCATCAGTCTCGGTACTATATCTAGCAAACCGGTTGATTGAACTCCCTTTAGGGATTTTCGCGATCGCAATATCAACGGTATTTTTCCCGGATATGTCGAAATCCGCACTCAACCCAGAAAATTCATCAGACACTCTAAAACGTTCGTTTAACCAGGGCATCCTTTTCCTGCTATGGATTCTACTACCTTCTGCCTTAGGTTTATTTTTTATAAAAAAAGAAATTTTATCCGTTTTCTTTGAATGGGGCAATTTTGGCGTATCAGATACACAGCAAATATTACCAATTTTAAGCATATATTGTATAAGTATTCCATTCTACGGAATATCAACTTTTCTCGTGCGCAGCTTCCATGCGATAAAGGATATGCGAACCTCCGTACATATTGGCTGTATTTTATTAATAGTTAATGTCATCGCGACTGTTGTTTTGATGAATCTTTTTGGGGTTCCGGGCATAGCATCCGCAAATACCATATCGATCATATTGCAAACATACATGTTATACACCCGATTACGTAAAAAACGCCAAGATTTTTCGATCGATTTGAACCTAAATAAAATTTTCACCCTCTTATTTGGGTTATTAGGCATCTGTAGTATTATCCTCTTTGGGCGTTTATTTATCACGTCCGATATATATGTTTTATTATGTTTAACCCCAATCGCAGCGTTATTATACTTGCTTATCACTCATCACGCTTTAAAATCGCGTGCAGAATAATATTGCAAAATCGTGCCACATACAATTTTTGAAGTAACAAGACAATGAACACCAAATCAAAGCGTGTAATTAACGTATTTTCACTGGCAATGATAAATTTTGCAGCAATTGCTAATGTGCGAAATTTACCAACGGTAGCACCATACGGATTTTCCATGTTATTTTTCTACCTCATGGCTGCGGTTTTATTCCTGATCCCTACCGCACTGGTATCAGCTGAATTGGCATCAACTTTTACAGAAGATGGTGGAATATATAGTTGGGTATCGCATGCAATTGGTGATAAGATGGGATTTTTAGCGATTTTACTCCAAAATATTGGAAATTTCGTATGTTTCCCTATGGCGCTATCGTTTGTTGCTAGCACAATTGCATATGGGATCTTTCCTTCTCTTGTTGAGAATCGATTATTCATAATCTCCACCATCTTACTCATGATATGGGTGGGAACATTGATCACACTGCGCGGTATGCAAATAACCGGTATAATCAGCACAATTGGCAGTATACTTGGAACATTTTTACCAGCGCTAATTATTGTTGGATTCGGTATGTATTGGCTTTTCAGTGGTCGCGAATCGCAAATTGTGGTATCCACGAAAACATTTCTGCCAGATATTTCTGGTCCAAATAGTCTAGCACTCATACTTGGCCTACTTCTCAGTTTTTCTGGCTTTGAAATGTCCGCTAACCACGTACGGGATGTTGAAAATCCACGTAAAAATTATCCTCGTGCTATATTATTAGCCACAATAATGATCCTTTTCATCTCGATCTTCGGTTCGTTAGCGATCGCAATCGTCATTCCCAAAGATAAATTAGCAATTCACGCAGGTACAATACAGGCTTTATCACAATTTTTCGCAGAATTTCACATAGAATGGCTCACTCCGGTGATCGCAATATTTATGACATGCGGATCAATTGCCTGGTTCTGTGCATGGGTATCAGGTCCCCCACGTGCGCTGTATACAACAACAACACATGGCTACTTACCTAAAATTTTTCACAAACTCAACAAACATGGAATGCCAGTCAATATCATGCTCTTTCAAGCGCTAGTATCAACAGCACTTGCCTTTTTATTCGTATTCGCAGAATCGATCGGCACAGCGTTTGTGGTGTTAACCAATCTCGCCTCACAGTTTGCATTACTGATGTATATTCTCATGTTTACATCCGCAATCGTGTTAAAGTTTAAATATCCGAACAGCAACTCCTCTGCTTACCACGTTCCAGGTGGCAAAATTGGAATGATTATATTGTCTGGCATTGGATTATTAACTAGTGCAATAAGCTATCTAATAGGATTTTTCCCGCCAAACGATATAGGGATCCGTAATCCAATGATATACACTATAATAATCATAGTTGGTAATCTGCTAATCATCATGGCATCAGTCAGATTGTCCAAGCGCCACTTCCATCGAGCAAATGCGTAAAAACTTTAGCAAAAGTAGAATTACTCTGAAATTATTTATGGCGGGGCAAGAGAGAGTCGAACTCTCGACCTTCGGTTTAGAAGACCGCTGCTCTATCCACTGAGCTACTGCCCCAACAGACCGGCCAAGCTTAAAACATTTACTAAAGCAGTGTCAAAAAAAAACTTTTAAATTTCATATGTCACCAAACAATCACCACGAACATCACACCTGACATCTTCTGCTGTAAATTCGTTGGCAATACTTTCAAAAATCCCAAGCTGCAATGATTGTCGTTTTAATTGATATTTCACCCCGCTCACTGAAACTATACAGTCAGGCAGCCCAAAAAATCCACATTTAGCCCCTATCTTTACCCGCAGATTGAGTGACCCATCTCGCAAAAATAAAATACATGCCGATTCCGTAAACATCTGTATTG
>JAIDVZ010000189.1 GCA_029059365.1 Opitutales bacterium
GTAATTTCGTGTTCCGTATGAGAAGAGATCAGGTCTTTTACCATTTTTTCAGCATCTGTAACGGATAACCACTCGGTGATCCCAGCGATCCGGTATTGATTCTTCCCAAATGTATAAATTTCTAATCCTTCCTTCGCTAAAAATTTTGAAATTTTGTCCAAGATTTCTGCTTCCTCAGCACTGACATCAAAATCAATAGGGAACAGTAATGTTTGGGTATTTTTTGATTGAGTATTTTTTCTCAATTTTTCGTACACGATTTTTATCGTGGCAAGCTTCATGTTCAATATGACCATTCCAGAATCGCGCTCAAAAATTGCACAATCCTGGAACAATGTCCCTATGAGTTTCCAATGTGCGCTAGGAGATACTTGGCTTGGTTCTTGAAAAAAATTTTTAGTATCATGAAATATTTGTTTGTGATGGATGGTTTGTGGACTTGTTATCGGGCCTACAGTAGTCTGTTTTGAGTACGTCGGATGATTGTATGGTGTAGTTTTTTTTAAGTAAGCATTATTTTTGATGTTGGACTGATTGTATTGATCGTTGAGCTTATTTACGACGTTTGGATGAATTTGTGTGTTATTTTGAAGCGCATGTTGTATCGCTTCAATTACACTATTTCGCACAAATTGTTCATTACGGAATCTTACTTCGCGCTTGGTAGGATGTACATTTACATCAACAAACCGTGGGTTGATGTTTATCAATAAACACGCTATTATTTCGCGATGCTTCGGTAAGATAGGGGATAGAGCATCATTGACGGCAAGTCGCAATAATTTACTATCTATCGGTCGTCTATTTACGAAAAATGATAGAAATTTTTTGCATGGATTTCCAGTATTTGGATCACAAATTGCTCCTTCAATTTTGCAATCTTGATTATCAAATAAAACTGGCAGTAGGTGTTCATTGTTGAAGAAAATCTCATTAATTCTATCCGTCCACTCTTGATTAATTGGGGAGGAAAATATTTTTTTTGTTTCGGAGTATAGCTCAAACCTGATCTCGCGCTCCGCAAGTGCAAAATTTTTTATTAAGTTGATTATTAAATTAGCCTCTGTTTGGTCGGTTTTCAAAAATAAGCGTCTCGCGGGGGTATTATGAAATAACTGCTCAACTTTTATCACCGTTCCTGGAGGAGTACCGCAAGCTCTAGAATGTACCAACT
>JAIDVZ010000019.1 GCA_029059365.1 Opitutales bacterium
GAATACGAGATCTAGTACGTAAAGGGGATCCCCGAGTGGTTATCCGTTACAGATGCTGAAAAAATGGTAAAAGACCTGATCTCTTCTCATACGGAACACGAAATTACAAGCGACTCCGAAATCAGCAGAAAAGAATTCGCAGGAACGGCATCAAAATATGCCAGGTACGAGCCGATCAATACAGTCAGCGAGATACAATCGCTATTGAATGAGCTATTGATGTGTGAAAATTGCGCACTCAGCCCAAACGGGTATTCAACATTTTTTGAAATTCCTAAATGTGATTTTATTAAGCGGTTTGGTCGACTATGAAACGGTAACTAGTACTAGACGGTTGTAATTTCGAACGCTGAATATTTTCAGAAACTATCTTGTTCACCTCGCTGCGAATCTCAAAATATTCACCACAATTTTTTTGCGGAACTACGTAATTTATCGTGATCTGCAGCCCATCTCTTAAAAAATCAACACGCGATATCGAAGGTGAATTTATGCGTGTATAGGAATGAAGAGCGGACAATGTTTCTTTTATAAAATCATCCACTTCCATATAATTGTTCACCGTATTATCAAAAAACAAATTCTGAGAAACGAATTGCCCACGAACGTAGGATAAATTGTCAATCTTAGCATTTGCCAAGATAGAGTTTGGAATTACAATCAAGGATTTAGAAAAAGTCCTTATCCTCGTCGAACGTAGACCTATATCTTCAACAACACCTTCAACCTCATTCCCTAACCTTATAACATCTCCAACTTTAAATACCTTGTCACTGATCAACGAAACGGATCCAAAAAAGTTGGCCAATGAATCTTTTGCAGCAAGTGCTAAAGCTGCACCTCCAAGCCCAACCGTAGTCAACAAACCAGATATCGAAAATCCACAGATTCCGACGGATGCAATGAGAAAAATTATCCATAAACAGCTTTTGCTGACACGTTCATAGAAACGCAATAAACCACCCATCGCTTGATTAGAAGTGGATGCTTTCTCTGAAAAAAACTTGAACCCAAGGTCGATAATATCGCTTACGATTAACACGCTAATCAAGGAAAATATCAACTTCGTACATATCAAAAACTTTACCCGTAGATTTGCTGGAAATGAAAAAATATGCAGAATCGATACAGCAAACAAAAATACGACCATGTACGAAAAATGTTTCTGTAATGGGCCTTCCAAAGTATGGATGCGCGATAAGAAGCTGTTTGGAAATATTCTCTTAGCGCTCTTGAATATCACATTAGAGAGGAATTTTCTGATAAGGAAAATCAAAGATATGACGGCCAACGCAATGCACACTTCATAGTAAGTTTTCATAGGGAACTGCAGCAAACAATGAAAATTATTACCAATCTCTCAACAAGAATAATTGAAATTATAAAAAATTGGTTTATTTTCGCGAATTGACATGCACCAAATAGTATTCAGTGATCAAAGTATGGTGGAAATTCGGAAGCTCAATTCAATCGAATTATTGGCGCTAATTGACCAATTAAGCGCACTAGCAAACGAAATGTTTAAAGGAGCCCCAAAAGATTTGCCCAAAATACGCCGTGGAAGAACCGCGTTTTATCGTGTAAAAATCGGAACATTACGCGTGTACTTAGCGTTAAAAGATAAAAGTGTATTATATTGCCACTATATCATTCCACAGCATACGCTGACCGACTTCATTTTTCGCTCAAATCTGCCAATCAGTGATGAACAAATGATCGAGCAACATAGCTCCTTTTGGAAATATGTCGATTCCTTGAAAAAAAAGTAAATATGGAAGCTTTAAGATATTCAGCGGCAAATTATTCGATACTTTTTTTGGTGATCGCAATTATTACATCGCGGTTAATCAACGTGATACATTCCCCGATTTTGCAGATCTCGGTTCGTTGGATAATGAGGTTATCTACCTGTATATGCCTAACATTTACAATATTTGCACTGGGCACACGACCACAAGTACATCCATTCTGGGCGGTATTCTTAAGCGTATTTCTCGGATATTTTTTGGTGGAATCAATATATTTTTGGGTGTTAATCAGGCTGTATTCTAAAATTGATTTTCCATTATTTCCAAAATTTTCACTAGAGTCTGAAACAATTGTGTGGATGACCGGTAAATATGCCCAAAAGATTCGTTCAATGATCCAAAAAGCGGGGTTCAAGTTTTCTGAAACATTAGCAATAAAATCCCCAACAATATCGATTATGCTATCTCCAATTTTTTATAGCAAACGTGGACATATCCGCCTACAGGTACTTTTCCCAAATTTTCCTAAAAAACAAACACTGATCAACTTCATCCTGACCACATACTTGCGCAATGGAACGATACTCGTAACACATAATGTTCAATCGCCTGCATCAGCATTTTTTGCCCCTCCATTTCGGGCCCAATTCTTTAACATAGCTTCAATCAAAACGCTGATCAATATTCACAGAAACAGGATAAAAAAACATATGAGACATACATTTTGTTTATCCGGTGAAAATTGTAAACAAGCAATAAATCATGAACAAGTGTTGCTAGAACAGGCTAACTTAGCAAATGGAAATTGTATCAAGCCTGATGGCCATACGAGCATTAATTTATCATTTGCTGGTAGATATCAATTATGGATAAACATGCTGCGTATCAACTATATCGGCCAATAAAATTTCTCGCGAAAACATAAAAATTCATATCATTCTTATCTCATGGATACCTTCGCTTTATGTTTTGTATTTGTACTGGCTGGCTTTTTGGGCTTCGAGTTGATTGCCAAGATCCCATCTCAACTACATACTCCTCTAATGTCTGGCTCGAATGCGATCTCTGGGGCAACAGTCATCAGTGCGATTGTTGCAACCGGAACAAATATTACAGACACAATGCAAACGATTCTAGCACTATCTGCACTGATATTAGCAACGATAAATGTAGTTGGAGGCTATTTGATAACCAATAAAATGTTATCAATGTTTCAAAAAAAATCCCAATAGCCCAACTAAACTTTATGTGCCCTACTCAATTTTGTATCTCTCGGCATGATATGACGTATCTGCGATGAAAGATAATTTCACGTTATACTCTTTTTCTAACTCAAGCAGAAATGTCTCTCTTTTTTTGAATTGTGCCAAAACCTCCGGATTGAGAGAGATCTTTATCAGTTTTTTATCCGCCATCTGTTGTTTTTCAGATAATCGTTTGATATAGTTTACGATGTTTCTGTAGATTTCACTACACATTGTAGCATGCGATTTTATAAAACCGTCTCCGCTACAATATGGGCATGGGGAACGTAATTCGCTACAATTACTCTGTGAATGCCTCTGCCGTGATAATTCCATCAATCCAAGCTGAGAAATTGGTAAGACATGGCTTTTAGCCTTATCATTTGCCATCTCCCGGTAAACCAGTTCATACAATTTTGAACGATCACCTCTGCTTTTCATATCGATAAAATCTACTACTATTAAGCCACCAATATTGCGCAATTTCAGCTGTCGAACAATCTCTTTAGCAGCTTCACAATTTAGATCAAAAATGTAGCTCTTACTTTCATTTTCTGGGGCCTTGTAGTTGCCAGTATTTACGTCTATTGATGTCAATGCTTCTGTTTCATGAATAACAATCTCACCTCCACAGGACAGTGGGACACGTCTGTGGAATGTTTGTTCAATTTGGCGATCGATATTAAATCTTTCAAAGATCGGAATATTTTCCTCAAATAAAAATAATTTCGATTTCGAGCGTGGCGAGATTTGTTCGATTGTATCGGATATCCTCGAGAAAGCCGAACGTGTATTCACAATAATTCGATCAATATCATCTGTCAGAAAATCACGCACTGTACGATCTATCAAGTCCGGTTCTTCGTATAACAAACAAGGATTTTTGCTCGCTTGGTAATCATCAAATATCTTTTGCCACCGCTTGAGTAAAATATACAAATCACGAACAAAATATCTCACTTTTTTCCCGACCCCAGCCGTGCGAATTATCACACCCATACCCTCTGGAATGCTAATTTTATCGAGAATATTACGTAATCTTGCTCGCTCCTTTGGGTCATCGATTTTTTTGGAAATTCCGCATTCTCCATTAATCGGCATCAATACCAGATATCTACCAGGTAAAGAAATATTTGTTGTGACACGCGGTCCCTTCGTTCCAATCTGTCCCTTTGTTATCTGGACCATAACATCAGACCCAATCGGATATTGTGCCGGGATGTCATGCAATCCGATCTTTTTCGCTGATTTTGAACGATTATTCCGGGTAACCTCAAAGGAGCTATCATTAGCTGCAGGTAAGAGATCCCAATAATGAAGAAAAGCATTTTTCTCGTGTCCGATATCGACAAACATCGCCTTCAATCCGGGTTCGATATTTTGTATCTTACCTTTAAAAATTGCCCCGACATAGTCATTATCGCCATAACGTTCAAATTCAAAATCGTGCAAAACTCCATTCTCGAGTAGCGCCACACGGCGTTCAATTGGGTTATTGTCCACAACCAATTCACGAAAGATATTATCTTTTTTCGATAAAGCCTTTATAATTCTTTGCAATAATGGTTGCTGTTTCGCACGCTCGGACGCTTCAATCTTCAGCTTTTCAACCGATACTGCTGTACATTTTGCAACATTATCGTGATTCCTTTCAAAAGTTTTCATTTTCATATAATTCTCAAAATCTTTAGTAGAGAATCTTGTTTGACGACTTTTAAGCGTAGCTCATCCGAAAGCGATATACCGATTGTACAACACCCTGTAGAAAACAACAAATCAACAAAAAAGATCCCCCATAACTTAAAAATGGCAATGGAATACCCGTAATAGGCATCAACCCTAACGTCATTCCAATGTTTATTAAAATATGTGTCAAAAATAATGTACTTATCCCCACTGCTAAGTACGTACCAAATCTATCACGCGATAATAGTGCGGTGCGCAGCGTATCAAATATGATTAAAAAATACATAAATAATACCACCACAGCGCCAACGAATCCACGTTCCTCTGCAATTACAGAAAACACAAAATCATTTGAAGCAACAGATTTCGGTAGATATCCAAGCTTGGCTTGGGTACCATTATTGAACCCTTTCCCAAATATTCCACCGGTCCCAACTGCGATCAACGATTGTCTGAGATTCCAACTTACTCCAATACCCTTAGGATCAACAATATCCGGTGCTACAAACGAAATTATCCGGTTTCTTTGATAATCCTTTAGTGGTAAAATTGAATGCTTCTCATAAGCTCCGATATTCGTGATTGGGTCCAATTCATGCCTATCCAAAAACAGACGATAATTGAAAATATCAAACGCTATTACAGTCACCACGATCAGCACAACAGATATCGCATATATAAAAAATTTGTGAGATAAATCGGCAACGTACAACATCGCAAATAACATCGGAGGAAAAGTGAGCGCAGACCCCAAGTCTGGCTGCAAAAATATCAAGAAAATCGGTACACAAAATACAAGCAAAATTTTTAAAATTTCTCGCCAAGAATGCTCAAGTGCTGTGATTTCTGAACGAGCAATCATCGCCGCAGTCATTATAAGAAAACCCAACTTCGCCGGCTCCGATGGTTGAATCAATAAACCACCAATATTTAGCCAACGCAATGCCCCAAACCTTCTTTCTCCAAGCGGAGACCAAAGTACGACCAAAAACGCAATACTGATCCAGTATATCCAATGTGCATTTTGCAAAAAGAAATTATAATCGATTTTAGATACGCACAGATAAACAATTCCGCCGACTATTACCCATATTAACTGCATCTGCCACTGGGTACCACCGGAGTAACTATGAGCAGAATAAATCGCCATGATTCCAATAATGCTCAATACGAGCATCGCGATTGGCGAAATCAGGTTATAGCCACATGCTGAATGATCGTTAAATAAGGTGCCTAATTTATAGAGAAATTTGCTATATGTGATTTTCAATTATCTACTTATCTGTTTTTTTGTTTATTAGATACCAATCCACGCGTTAATTCGTCCATATAATCCTGCAAAATAATCGCAGCAGCATTTGAATCAATTACACCACGACGTCGATTATTTCGTTTCTTTTTAGCAGACTCAAAACGAACAGCATGCCTCTCTGTTTCAGCCTGTTGACTGGTTAAACGTTCGTCCGATTTGATAAACTCCACATCCGCTGGAACATATTTTCGAAAATTGGCAATAAACGTATCCACGTACTTTGCCATATTTCCAATACTTCCATCCATGTTTAGAGGATGTCCGAAGACAACGACATCGATGCGGTTATCTTTAACAACTTTTGCTAAATCCTGAAACGAATCGATGTTGTTATTGATGATCAAAGCAGGTATCGGCAAAGCGATCATGAGGTCGCTGCTTCCGATACTCAATCCAATCCTTTTATATCCAACATCAACACCGAGGTAATTAGCCATGGTGACCGCATTTAGAGCGAATTTATAACTGATAAGAGATCGGCTTTCGTTGACAATCCAACCGAACGGTTGACTTCTTGTCCGTCTTTAAGAAACACAACAGTCGGAATCGATTGTACCTGAAATCGCTCAGCTAAACCCGGACATTCATCGATATTTATCTTAGCGACCGCAATATCCCCTGAAACTTCATTCGCGATTTGCTCGATGATTGGACCTAAAGCACGACACGGCCCGCACCAAGGCGCCCAAAAATCAATGACAATAATTTTCCGCGAATTAACCTCTGTATCAAAATTCCCTTCATCAAGGTGCAACATGACGCTTCCCTTGGCTTTACAATTACTCACACAATTTTTGATTGATGGGAGTATAAGCTTTTTTCAGCTTTGCCTTTAACAAATCTTTATCCTCTTGGGTAAATTTGCCACCTTCTCTTTCGTTGATCATCCTCTTTGCTCTGGACACAAATTTCTCCATCTTCCTTGTATTACAAGAAGCACTGATTTCTTTGGTCAACACAGACAGTTTGTCCAATTTTACATTTAATTTCTTAAAAGATGATGAATCGATCAAGTCTTCAATTTCATCGCAAAGCCTCTCCAACTTTGTGCATGTTTTCGCATGTATATTCGTTTTTGGACAAGAACTACTGGTTGATGAATTA
Organism: Opitutales bacterium; assembly: GCA_029059365.1. Taxonomy (GTDB): domain Bacteria; phylum Verrucomicrobiota; class Verrucomicrobiia; order Opitutales; family JAIRKQ01; genus JAIDVZ01. The sequence continues at coordinate 7,095 of JAIDVZ010000019.1, forward strand.
ACGGCACATCCATTGACAGCAACCAACGACAAAACTCCAGCTATAAGCAATAATTTAACATTTTTCATATGACGGAATAAAAATATGATCTCAGGTATAAAA
>JAIDVZ010000190.1 GCA_029059365.1 Opitutales bacterium
ATCAAGTTAATTTTCGAAACAAAAATATTCTTTAGTTATCTGCTTTATTTTTTATAAAATGCGGGAGGCAGGAAGATAGTGTGAAGTTTAGGTGGTGTTTTGAGTTAGCTTTAAAGTACTTGTTCCCAAGTGGTAAACGATTCCCATTTTTGTCCATTATATCGATCATCGGGGTTACATTAGGGGTAATGATTTTATTCGTTGTTGGGAGTGTTATGGACGGGTTTCAATCCGAAATTTGTTCAAAAATTGTTAATACTCAGGGGGATATTAGGGTCGATTCTTGTGGAATCATTACAAATTCTGATCAAGTTTTACGACTTTTAGAAAGTGAGGATAATGTTTCTGCTGCTTCAGGTTACATCATGGGGTTCTTGATGATGCAATTTCAGGATCTGCAAGCATACCCCTTAGCAAAGGGTGTTGAAATGCATGATGAATCGAAGGTAATGCCGATTGATAAGTACATCGTCGAGGGAGATTTGGAGCAATTTGGTGATGATATGGTCATTATTGGCTGTGATCTCGCAAGACGTTTAGGGATAAAGATAGGTGATACGGTAGAAGTCTATTCGCCGCTAACTTTGCAAGATCTACAAAATGATGAGTTGATCTTGCCACGATCTTTTGAGGTATCAGCGATCTATCGTAGTGGTTGGAACCAAATTGATTCTAATTTTTTAATATTCACCAAGCATGCTATGGAGGAGCTATATGGCATGAGTGATGACGAATGCCATGGTTTTTCGGTGAAGTTACAAAATATCCGAAGGGCTGGCGATACGGTTTTAAGTTTAAGGCACAAATTACCAGGATTACGTGTTTCCAGCTGGCAGGAAATAAATGAAGATTTTCTTTTTGTTCTGAAATTAGAGAAAACAATGATGATGTTTGTGTTGTTTTTCATCTTGTTGATTGCTTCATTTTCGATCGCTAGTTCATTGATGATTTCTGTGGTGAAAAAGCGTCGTGAAATTGGATTATTATGCGCACTGGGAGCGTCTTTAAAAGAAATCGCATCAGTGTTTGTGTTTGAGGGGATGATCATCGGAATATTTGGTTGTATTTTTGGATTACTTTTTGGTACGATCGCTCTACTGTTTCGAAATTTGGTTTTAGCAATTTTAACAAAGATTGTGGGGATAAATGATCTGATGCTGAGATTTTATGATTTTGCGAAATTACCGGTTAAATACTCGGGTGATTCGATATTGATGATTGTAATTTTTACTATGCTTATTTGCTGTTTAGCTGGTCTTATCCCTGCATTAGCGGCATCCAAAGTAAAACCTGCGAATGTTTTGCGCAATGAATGAGTCGATTATTGAGCTAAAAAATATTTCAAAATGTTTTAACGATCATCTGGTATTGGATGGTGTCAATTTGCATTTGTCCGCATCAGAAACCATTAGTGTTATTGGGGCTTCCGGTACCGGGAAAACCACTCTTTTGAATATCATAAGTCTCCTAGAATCTCCAGATGAAGGCGAAGTGTATTGGGAGAATATTTTGGTCTCTGAAATGTCTTCGAAGTTAATTTCACGGTTGAGAGGGCAAAAATTTGGATATGTATTTCAAAATCACAATTTGGTGGCCGAACTAAGCGTGTTAGAGAATATTTTGTTGCCCATCAAGGTGCATGGTGTGCTTAGAAAAACGGATATAGTATATGCTAAAGATTTACTTGCTAAGGTCGGTTTGCTGGATCGTAAGGACTCGCAGATTGAGCATTTATCTGGTGGTGAAAAACAAAGAATTGCGATCGCACGTGCGATAATAAATCGACCTCAGGTTATTTTAGCAGATGAACCGACTGGTAATCTTGATGAAAAAAATGCACGTGTTGTGATTGATTTAATGTTTGAGCTTTGTAAATCAACGGGCAGTTCGTTGGTCCTTATTACGCATAACAACGAGCTGGCGCGGCTGACGGACAAGACGTACCTATTGTGTGATGGACATCTGGCTCAGCAACAAGATGATGATTTGTGAGTAGGTTGTGTTTCGGATAAGACGATATACAATGTGCTTGGGATGATTATACACACTCCAATGATCGTTGCAAGTGTCGGAATTTCGTGGAAAAATGCAAGTCCGATAACAACAGATAGCAAAAATTCAACATATCTAAACGGGGCGATCGAGGAAATATCGACTCTTTCGAAGGCTTTTAGTATACAATATAGCAATAGATTTGCGCCAACTCCTAGCAATATGAACAATAAAGAATCAATATTATTTACCGGTTGCCAGGAGAGCCATGCGGGAATGACTGTGAACATCAATGTAGCGACAGCGGTGTAAAACAGCATCGTCAAAATTTTTTCATGAATCACGAATTTTTTATTAATTACGTCCAATGTTGCGAACACTATCGATGACGCTATCAGCGTGACGATTGCATATGATGTGAGTTCGGTGTTTGTTGGTTCAGCGGTGATGACTATTCCGACAAATCCTGCTAAAGTGGCTATGATTTTTGCTCGTGTGATGGCTTCTTTGAGGAAAATGAATGCCAGCAATAACGTAAATATCGGGATTGTGAAGTTGATAGTTATTACAGTTGATAATGGCAATTTGCCCAACGAGAAGCAGTACATCGCGATTCCAGCAGACAATAAAGCCGCGCGAAGTACATGAACTGTGATATGCTTTGTATGAAATAATTGTTTGCCGCCGTATGCGACCATGCATGGGACTATCGATATCGTCGCAAAGAGGTATCTCAGGAACACGATTTGAGAAGTTGGATATTTATCACCCAAAAGTTTCATAATCGAGTCGTTTCCAATGCACACGAACAGGCTTAAAATGAACCAAGAGATACCGGCGAAGTAATTTGAATTATTTTTGTTGATCGTCATTGCGATCTAGTGAAGCTTTAAAAATGTGACTATCTGTCAAGCTGGGATTCTTTTTTCGCAAATATATACTTGATTTTTGCCTTATAAGATTTTTGATGATCGGCAGTTAAGTTTGCCTCGCTAGCTCAATCGGTAGAGCAGTTGACTCTTAATCAATTGGTTCGGGGTTCGAGTCCCCGGCGAGGTACCAGCCGCATGAAGTTTTTTTAGACAAAGTTGTCTAGTTTTGGACTTTTACACTTTGCTTAATTGTACAAAGAACTTATTTTGAGGCCTTTTTCTGAGTTGGTATGGACTAAAATTGAAAAATTCTTTTGAAAATAAAGAGAAAACAAGTTTCCCAAATGT
>JAIDVZ010000191.1 GCA_029059365.1 Opitutales bacterium
ATATGACACTGCGATGAACATTGCATATGAAATTGATTCCAAGAATCTCGGATGCCGAGCGTTAGAAGAAAAATTGAAACAATCTTACCAATATGCACCGATCGAAACAACTGTGGACAAAGATTCTGTACAGTTGTTGACTTATCATAAAAGCAAGGGATTAGAATGGCCAATCGTGATTTTGCCATTTATATACCGAGAACGTAAATTATCTTCTGCCGATCAATCAGAAATCGATAACGAAAAACGCATGTTGTTTGTTGCATGTACGAGAGCCAAACATCGTCTTATCTTGATAGATGATTCGTCCTGTTCACCTAATACTAATCATTCAAACATGATTTCATCTGGGAAATTTTTGGATGGCATCATTTAAAAACGATATCGTGCAACTTATTCATGATATCCCCAAAATTTTCGCTTTTCATGAGGAATGATAGGCCGTTTTTGCCATATTCAGATCTGAAAATCATATTATCATACACGGCGGTCAGGGCCTGTGACAACCATTCGCTATATTCAAGTCCAGTTCCAACAACATCAATTCTGCTTAAGTTTTCAATTAACTCGTAAGACTGGTATTTTTCAGCAAATTTCGACAAAAACTCTTCTCGAATACGCCAAAATTGGCTAAAATCAAAACATAGTTCATCCAAAAATTCAGTTCTTTTGGGACAAAAACTATGTTTAATAAAACTGAGATCAATTTTTTTATCAGCAAAAAATTCCAAAAGATCGCAAAAAATATCGTTAGTGGCCAGCCCGCAAAACAAAACTAAGTTCTGTTTATAAGTTAACCCGATAACACATCCTTCATTGCATTTCCAATCTAGCTTTACTGAAGTGCCATCCAAGGTACCGTAATGCAAAGATGAACTAATCTCGAAGTTAACGCGCAATTTTTTCGCGAGCGCAACTGAGCGGTCCTGCATGACCTTGTTGTCAAAAAATGTTAACCTCAGGAGAGCATCATGTGAAATATCTGAGATTAGATACGGTGCACTTATTATACGCGGATCCGCACTAAACACCCCATCAACATCAGTGAAAATTTCACATTTATCCGCCCCAAAACGGTGTGCAAGTGCAATAGCAGTTAAATCCGATCCACCTCGTCCCAACGTGGTTGGTCGTAATTTTTGGTCTATCCCCTGGAATCCCGCAACAATAACAACCTTTTTTTCAGCTAAACACTGCTCAATATCACCACCAATGATATCCTCGATGCGGGCATTTCCAAATGAAGAACAGGTCGATATTCCAATTTGATATGCATTTCGGGGTACGGCTGGAACACCCATCTCATTCAAAATTAGTGCCAACATCGCGATCGTCTCAAGTTCTCCGGTATATAACAACGCATCCAGGGCTTCACGATCCGGTAAAGACGATACAGAATGTGCTTTCTCTACGAGCATATTTGTTACGCCAGCTCGTGCAGACAAAACAACGATCAATTCATCTCCATGTTCACGACATGACTTGATATGCTCGGCTACAGATTTTATATGTTCAGTATCCGCAACTGAGGTTCCACCATACTTTTGAACAATACGCACCATAATTAGGATTTTTTAACAAACCTATATTCTGAACCGTTATATAGACGCCGAATATTTTCTCTGTGCCGCCAAAATATCATACCGCAAATAAACATCGAAAAAATGACATCAGATTGTGGGTATCCAAATGCAAACGCGGCGACTGGCAAACTCGCTGCAAAAAACAGAGAGGCTAAAGAAACAAACCGTGTAGCGTGAAAGATAACATACCAAATTAATATGCCTATTATCAGAGTGCTCGGCATCAGCATAGCTAAGCCACCCATTGTTACAGATATACCCTTACCTCCACGGAATTTGAAAAATATTGGGAAATTGTGCCCAATGATGGTCGAAAGCATACTAACGATTGCTAAATTTGTTCTTAAATCATCCGGCATATCGCCGATATTTAGTGCATACCATACTACGATAAATGATTTAACAAAATCACCAAAAAAGACCAATGCTCCAGCACGTTTGCCCAATGTACGGCTGATGTTTGTAGCCCCAGGGTTACCACTACCAGCTTTAGTAATATCTAAACCAAAATGTTGTCCAACTATCCGAGCAAACGAGATTGACCCGATGAGGTACCCCAATATAATAAATACAACAAAGATAAAAACGTACGGCATAATCGAACCCAAAAATTAAAAAACGATAGTAAAAAATTAAAACTTAAAGTCCTCACCCAAATAAAATTTACGACTCGACTCATCTGTCAGCAATTTCTCCCGATCTCCACTGCACAATACCTTGCCAGCATGTATCAAATAAGCGCGATCAACAATACTTAATGTTTCTCGAACATTATGATCCGTAATCAAAATTCCAATCCCCTTATTTTTTAATGAAATTATGATTTTTTGTAGATCACTGACGCTAATCGGATCAACTCCACTAAACGGTTCATCCATCAATAAAAATTTTGGCTGCAACAGTAACGTTCTCGCAATCTCCAGCCGTCTTCTCTCACCACCACTCAAAGTATAAGCTTGTTGATCTGAAAGTTTAGCAATCCGAAGCTCCTCTAAAACAGAATTTACCCGCTTACGCTGCTCTACCTTCGATAAATTCAGGTGTTCAACAACCGCCAGCAGATTATCATATACACTTAATTTTCTGAAAATTGATGGCTCCTGTGGAAGATACCCAATACCGAGACGAGCGCGCTTATATAATGGATAATCCGTGATCTCCAAATCGTCCAGAAATATATGCCCCGCTGTGACATCGACTAGCCCAATCACCATGTAAAACGAAGTTGTCTTTCCCGCACCATTTGGCCCAAGTAACCCGACAATTTCACCACTGCCAACAGAAAGATCGACGCAATCAACAACTTTTCGATCACCAAAACATTTCACCAGCTCTTGGGCACTTAAAATCATTCTTCGTCCTCCGGACCTTCCAATCTATCTTTAACTTTATTTTTCGATTTAAACAAGGAATCTGTTGATTTTTCGCCTTGCGGTATCAAGACCACCGATCGCCCACGCGATTCAGCCTTAATCGAGCGTGTATTTTTGTCTAAATATAATTTATCCCCTTTGGCAGTACCATCTTCATCCGTAATCTCCGCCTCGCCAAGCAAACACATAACCTCGTCTTTGGGCAGCACAATTGCTTCATTTGCATGCCCACTACGGTTATGTTGCGAAAAACAAACATTCCCGATCGCATGCAACTTTTCTATTTTGGGCCGTACCTGAACATGGTCGTCTTTCACTTTTTTCAATAAAACCTCCAGGCGATCGCTTGTAAGATCAAAATCTTCACTCGATACGTGCACTTTATCGCTGAAAATAAAGGAAGTTTCCTCATTACAATCAATTATTTCGACATGCTCACTTGTGACCATTGTATGTATATCATCGGCAAAATTGTCTATTATGCCAATAAAAAGATAGATAATGACGCCAAAAAATTTTTTCACGGTGCCAAAAATTTAACAGCGTTTTCTTCAAAAAAAACTTTCACATTTTTGTCAGCAACAAACTTTCTGCCTTCGTATAAAAATTTCCAATCTGTAGCAATAGCCGTAAAATTTCCACCATCCATAAAAACCGGACCATCTCCACAAATTAAACGTTGTGAACGTACGATCTTGGCACCATCACTTTCAAGCTCCCATTGTTTTTTAGCATCAGCGGAAAATCCGTTTAGAACAGCATTTGCTATCATTAATATACCATCATCAGATATTTCGCTTGACGATCCCATTACCTCATAAAATTTCGACCCATTGCTATCAAAGACCGGAACAAAAACCCCACGCATAGGTGAAATCGGTCTAACTTCAGGCGAAGCATGAAGTAAACTAGATATAAAAAAGCTGATAAGGAGTAATTTTAGTATGCAGCCCAAAATTGATTTCATAAATATTTTTACCGTCCATTCGTTCTGGAGTTGCGGTAAGTCCCAACATAAATTTTGGCTGAAAATAA
>JAIDVZ010000192.1 GCA_029059365.1 Opitutales bacterium
TTGAAATTGTGTTGAATTTTATTAGTATTTTTTTGTGATTATCTTATATTTATTTTTTGTTTAATTTTAGATATTCCTTACATAATATCCTTTTTTGGATTACTTTCATTAAGTTAATTTTTAATCTTTTCTATTGTTTAACCCACAAAGACTGTCTATCTTTACGGGCGAGATGGAGTATTCTTTACTTAATGATTTGGCAATTGTCCTCTTTAGCTGCGGTATTTTCGCAATTATTTTTCACTACTTAAAGCTTCCATTGCTACTCGGCTACATCGTGGCTGGATATATCGTAGGACCAAATTTTCATCTCGCTCCAACAGTTGGAAATGCCACGACGATCAATCAATTAAGCGAACTTGGAGTAATCTTTTTGATGTTCTTTATCGGACTGGAGTTTGACTTATTTAAGCTCAAAAAAATCTTTTTCCCATCTCTTCTCGCCCTAATTCTGCAAACAGCTGGAATGATATTTGTTGGAGTAATGATAGCTCCGTTGTTCAATTGGTCAGGTCTAAGTGGCCTATTCCTAGGTGCATTGTTGTCTATGGGATCTACAATGGTAACAATCCCGATGCTGAACGAACAGGGTGCTTTGCATACCGAATTCGGGCAATGTTCAGTCGGCCGATTGATAATGGAAGATATGTTGGCAATGTTGCTCTTGGTCATATTGTCAGGTATAGCTGTGACTGGACACTTCGCGTGGGATACTGCGTGGCATGTTTGTTTTTTGCTTGGAATTTTTATCGTTATGGTGTTTTGTATAGGAAAATCCCTTGCACCATTTTTCATGAATGCGATCTTTCGATCGGGTTCTTCGGAAATTTTGCTAATAGCGGTAGTTGGTTGTATGTTAGCGGTATGCGTGCTAGCTGACCATTTTGGGCTATCAGTAGCATTGGGATCATTTCTCAGTGGCGCTATCTTAGCTAATACCACTGTTGCAGAAAACATTGAACAAGTAACCTCCCCATTGCGAACATTATTCGGGGCGGTTTTCTTCGCATCTATCGGGATTATGACTGACATCGGTAATGTGCTCCAACACTGGGAACTAGTATTAATGTTATCTATTCTGACCATCGTTGGACAAACATTTTTCGGATCTGCAGGATTATTTCTCAGTGGAAAATCAGCAGAAACTTCGTTTCGAGCAGCATTTTCTCAGACACAAATCGGTGAATTTAGTTTCATAGTCGCGGCATTAGGTACATCACTCGGAGTTGTAGATAAAAACTTTGTATCGATAACATCTGGAATTGCTGTTGGAACGATCCTGATATCATCAACATTAAATAGAAGAGCTGATAAAATCTTTCAATCTCTACAGACACATTGTCCAAAATTTATATGCGAACTTGGGGTCTTTTATCACAATCTTCTTAAGTTAGCAGACAATCGATTATCAAAGAATGAGTTGCTGAAACTGGTAACACGACCATTATTGAAAATGGTTCTGTGGTTCTTTCTCCTGAGTGGGTCAATATTTACTGTCTCCTACACAGCTGTGATGATACAACGTGAGAATTTTAACGGAATTTTCAAATCAAGCATCATGCAAAATATTGTATGGGCAAGTGCGTTCGTTCTTTGTTTACCATTTTTGATCGGGCTTATAAAAAATCTCAATGATATATTATTTGGGATTCTCGAGCGCTTGACTGCGAGCAATATTCACAACAAACAAATGCAGACAAAAATGTTTGGGATTTTGCGTTACATAACCAGCCTGCTCGTGTTATTTTTCTTCAGCGGCATATTTCTTAGCCTTTCATCACGGTACCTCCCGAGTGGGATATCCATTGCATCATTTGGTATAGCAATCTTATTGATTGGTGTACTACTTTGGCGAAGATTGATATTGGTAAACAGTAACCTTGAGCATGCGTTTATCGAAAGTTTCAACGATAAAATCGAATCGAATGAGCAGAAGCATCGAAATAGGCTTCTTAAACAACTTACCAGTGGCCAAGAATGGCAGCTCGCGACTGAAGAAATTGTAATGAAAAAAAATTATTCTGCTGTCGGTATGCGCATTATAGACACCATGTTACGCACACATTCCGGTGCAACAATTGTCGCAATTTCACGCAATGGATTTACCGAATACAATCCACCAGCAAATACCATACTTTTCCCGGGAGATCATGTCATATTACTCGGCGATGAAGTACAGTTACCAAAAGCTAAAGAAATTCTCGAGGCCGAATCTGATACCGATGGGTACAAGGAGCAAGAATTTAACCTCTCACAGATATGTATCGGAAATCATGCCGATTTTACGAATAAGACACTCGAGCAACTGGATTTTCGCTCAAAGTATAACCTGAATATTGTCACCATACAACGTGGATCCGAAAAAATAACAGACATACGTGCGGATATCATGCTTTTGCCAAACGATATTCTGTGGGTCACAGGTAGTAAAAAAGCAATCAGCAACATTAATACTTTGTTTGGGATAAACTAAAAATCGACATGAGCAACAACACTACCTTCAGGTCTCCAAATCCAGTAAAGCCAGTACAAGCGTGCGTGCTTTTATTAATAGGTATTCTGCTGATGCTTGCGTTCATCGATTTTCATCCACAACAGACACGTTTGGTGAGCACAGCGATCAACACATCTGAGGTTAACGAAAACCTAGTTGGAGAATTTGGGGCTTATACAACATTTTATAGTATACGATACATAGGATTTGCATATTGGTTACTGCCATTCTGCTTCATTTGGTCAGCTTATATCTTAGTACGTCCTCAGACTCGATTATTAAACAAACGTCGATTACTTGCGATGACCACTTTGCTCATAAGTTCGATCGGACTACTCGAGTTTGTACAACAGCACTTCATGAGCGCGGAAACATTTTTGCAATTTTCAGATAATAAGTATTCTGGCGGATTAGGTGGAATATTCGGGACCTATATTTTCTATTATTGCATTGAGCCAATTTTTGGTGAGATCGGGGGAGCACTAATTTTATCGACTATTTTTCTGCTCAGCCTGATCGGTACATTAACACGTAGCCCATCGCTTAATGCTGCACTTGAGCGCGAAATACAAAAATACGGCTACTTCCGTGTCATGGTAGTCAATAAAATTAAAAGATTTTTTTGTATATTTTTTAAATGTATAAAAATTCTTATCTCTCTGATAATAAAGCTATTAAGATTAATTTTGCGATTAAAACGTCCTAATTCCACAAACATTGACAATACAAGTGGCGATGTCGCACGTGAAAGAAGTAAGCCAATTAAAAAAGAACCATCAAAATTAAAAATTATTGAGCCAAATATTCAACAAAGCACTATAACTAACAGGCAAGAATGGCAGCCAAATAAAGTAGATGGAAATTATGTTTTCCCGACAATCGATTTATTGCAACAATCCCAAATTTCGAAAGACAACGCCGATGATCATGCTGCTATTTCTCAGCAGTTGGTCTCCACCCTTGCAGAATTCGGAATAGCCGTTATACCAGGCGAGGTACATACAGGCCCAGTGATAACACGCTACGAAATCACACCTGCGCCTGGGGTACGTGTCGAAAAAATCCTAAACCTCGATAAAAATATCGCCTTAAGCTTACGCGCACAGTCTGTTCGCATTTTAGCGCCCGTGCCAGGCAAAGGATGTGTCGGGATCGAATTACCAAACAAGTTACCACAGATGGTCTGTTTGCGTGAAATTTTAGAGTCTGTGGAATGGGCACGCATGAAAGCAGATATCCCAATCGTGCTCGGTCGAGGTACAACCGGAGAACCCATGCTCAATGATCTTGCGAAAATGCCACATTTATTGATCGCTGGGTCTACAGGTTCCGGTAAAACAGTGTGTATAAATGCCATTATAGCTTCCCTAGTTTATCATGCATCTCCTAGTGACCTACGGTTCATCATGGTTGATCCTAAAATTGTTGAGATGCAGGTGTTCAACGACCTGCCACATATGTTGATCCCGGTCGTAACCGATCCAAAGAAGGTACCAAATGCCCTAAAATGGCTAATAAGCGAGATGGAACGCCGGTATAAAATTTTCGCAACCGCTGGTGTGCGTAATATCGCCGGATTCAATGCAAAAATTATGCGTGATGCTGATGAACGAGCGCGAGCAAGAGAACTTGAACTTTCCCTTTCCCCTGAAGAACGCTCAGCAATCGATAATATCGCAGATACTGGTGAGCATGTTGAGGTTCCAAAGACCAAAATGCCTTATATAGTGTGTATTATTGATGAGCTTGCCGATTTAATGCTTGTTGCACCTGCAGATATCGAAACTTGTGTAGCTAGATTGGCCCAATTGGCACGTGCCGCAGGGATACATCTGATACTGGCGACTCAGCGTCCCTCTGTAAATGTCATCACCGGGATAATTAAAGCAAATTTACCGAGTAGAATAGCATTTAAAGTTGCTTCAAAAGTCGATAGTCGAACGATTTTGGACGTCGGTGGGGCTGAAGCACTGCTTGGACGAGGCGATATGCTATTTCAACCACCTGGAGCTAGTGGCTTATTACGCGCTCAAGGAGCACTCGTATCAGATGAAGAGATCAACAATATTGTCCGCTTTTTGCATGAAAAGAACGGAGCTCCAAAATATATGATGGATGTACATGCTCAAATCGAACAACTCGGCGAAGAAGATGATGAATTTGGTGAAGATTGGGATGATGATATGATCCCAAAAGCGCTGGAAGTTTTACGTAACAGCGATCGCGCCTCAACTTCTCTACTTCAACGCAGGTTAAAAATCGGGTATAACCGGGCTGCCCGGATCATGGAAACTTTAGAGGCTAAAGGTCTTGTTTCACTTGATCGTAGCCAACGAGACCAAGGTGATTAGCGATCATAAATCACGGTGTCGAAAGATTTTTAAATATCTTTTCACAAAAATCTCCCCCAGTATATCGAGCTTTACAAACTTCAGCATAAAATATTGAAATATGTAAGTTTTTGTTTACTGAGTCGTGGCATGTACGATATTATATCAACACTCGACTTAAAATCTGCACCCGAAGGCTCGCGTTTCTCGACGGCCATAATGGTTCTTAGTGTTGATAGTAAGACGTCAGCAAAAAATAATGCCGAATATCTTGATGTAAAAGTTGGCGACAAAAATTCTAATTTTTCATGCAAAATATTTGGTAGCTCACCAGTTTTTAACCTTTTTAAAACCGTAAAAGGTGGCACAGTTATACTACTTGAGGGGATCACTAAACAGTATAATGGTACATTTTCTCCGGAAATTACATTTGCCAAAGAACTTTCTGATAAGGAGATCGCCGAGGGAGATTTTGAAAAAAAATTACTCAATTGTGCAACTGAGGGATGTTCATCTTTAAAGGATGATTTGGAAAAAATAATCAACACAGTAAGCAATCCCACTTTACGGCAAGTCATTATTGATATTTTTAACGAAATTGAAGAGCCATTTGATCGGAAACCAGCCGGTACATCCATGCATCATGCTTACCGTAATGGATTGCTCGAACATACTGTACATGCAGCTAAGGCCGGACAATCTCTTTTACCGCTTTACCCTTTTATCGATTATGATCTCGCGATTGCTGGGTTGGTTTTACACGATATCGGTAAGGTATTTGAGTATGACGATGAAATGGTAGCCCAAAAAACTAAAATTGGGATTCTTCAAGGGCACTTAGTTATAGGATATCGTATCGTTCGGCGAGTGGCATTGCAAAATAAATTAGATGATTCTCTGCTTGAAAGACTCGAGCATATCTTGCTCAGTCATCATGATCTTCCCGAATATGGCGCCGCTGTACGACCAGCTACCCCAGAAGCTTTTTTCGTTGCCCTAGTTGATAACTTAGACGCCAAAATGGGTATGGTTGAACAGCTTTTAAAGGCTACTCCAGAATGTAATGTATTTTCTGATCGACACTTTGGATTGGACGCTAAAATCTTGGTCGAAAAAGTGGTTCACAAATGATCATCTTGTCGAAATATTTTGGTTAAACTCATGGATCACAACGATTCATTCCCAAAATCCATGGTATTTAAACCAAAATCCGCAGAAATTTGTGTATCAAATTGGCAACAATATCTCAATAAGCAGGTAACTGTAGAATCAGTAACACCTGATGGAATTGCTGCACTAAACAAACCTCAAGGGGTATTAGCACATCCAAATATTGATCAACGAGCCTCAAGTAACGCGATTTTCACTTGCCCATACTCTATGAAGAATGAAATGTATTATTCTTCCGATGGGCCAGTTGCATACCTGCTTAACAGGCTAGACTCCCCGGTATCTGGCCTAATTTTAATTGGCTTGAACAAAGATGTAGCACAAGCAGTGAAGCGTGCTTTTCGCGAAAAAACGGTTATTAAAAAATATTTAGCTTTATTGAAGGGCCATCTTTCAAATAGACAGGGAGTTTGGCGATCGAATATCGCAAAAATAAAAACAAATAATACCGTCCGAGCGGCAAAATATGGGAACAATATTGCAATTACGGAGTATAAACTGTTGCATGAATTCTCTTGGCACTCAACTGCACTATCTTTTGTTGAACTTCGGCCAATAACAGGTCGCACACATCAATTGCGTCTTCATTGCGCCCAAAATTTGGTACCAATAATCGGTGATAAAATTTATGGAAATTTTACAT
>JAIDVZ010000193.1 GCA_029059365.1 Opitutales bacterium
CTATACAAATTATCTGTGAATTGTCGTATTTTTTAATGAATGATAAAATATCTCTTAATATCGCAAGTGCTTCTTGTTGAGCATGTTGTGAAATTTGTTTACTTACTGGATCTATTAATCGGAAATCTGTGCTTTTGAATGCAACATCAGAATATATCCCCTCTTTGTTTTGATATATGGATGTTTTAATCGAGCCTGTTCCTATGTCTATTATGCTGTACATTTACATCTTCTGAAATTTGTATGTTTTTGGAGCACAACCAATTTTCGATTACAGATGTATTAGTGCAGCACGATTTATGCAATAAATATTTATTTGTGCTTTCCCCACGGTGTGTATGCCAAATATTTAAAATATTGTTTAGAGTACGGTACTTTCCCGGAGACATTTAACCAATGCTCAGATTCCTTTTTGCTTTTCCAAGGCTTCATTGGACCTGAGAAGTGGATAATCTTGGGCAAATCTGTGTATCCATGTACAAAAGGGAAAAATTTCCTCCAAAACGGGGGTTTAGTTCCGAATATTTGCTGGGTGTTCCATGTTTTCGGTAAGCGCAAGTAGTTCCCATTAACGACTATGTTTAGGACATCTTGATCTGGGAAGGAGAGAGAGGGATGTAGGTCAGATTTTAGAAGATCGAGACACTTTTGTGCTACTTCCTTTTTGCGCATTTCTTCTAAATTTAGCAACAAAACCCCAGTATTAAAGTATCCAATCTCAGTCGGTAAATTGAGCTTTTTAGATTGAAAATACGCAGTTATTGGAGGATCGTTACGACTTTCATCATATGCGGCTAGTAAATAATTCGAAATATCCAGGTTGAATAATTCACTGATATCAGCGGTAAGTATGGTGTCGGAATCTAGGTAAATCGCTTTGGAATGTTTTTCCAACAAAGATGGGATTTTTAACCGATAGAAAATCGAGTGCGACCACGGTGCAGGTATCTTGAAATCCTTAAATTCATTATGTGCTGGATCGATATCGATAAAATCTAGGGAACAGTCCCTTATCTTTGTTGTTTCTTGAATTTTTCTACGATTATCGGCTGATAATGAATCCGTAATTACGTAAATCCGGGGCAAATATTGATCCGATAAATTTTTTAACACAGAAGCGATACAGGCTGCACAGTGTGCGGCAAATTTATCATCCAAACAGTAGACTACTGGTAATTGATCCATGCCTCCCATATGGAAAATTTAGAGGAAAGGATGGAATTTTCAATCTTTATTCAAAAATTAGGTATAATTTCTGGTTTTTTTGTTTGATTTTCAAAATATTTGATCTATTGGTTGGCAATATTCCCAAGAACAGAGATATTGGTGCTGTCATGAAACAATTGAAATTATCCGTAAAGAAGAGGGTCGAGACCGGTCGTCAATATGTCCGGAAGTTGCGTGCTGCTGGCTGCATTCCAGCGGTGATATATGGTAAGTCTGGTACACAGTCTCTTTCGTTGAGTGAAAAAGATTTTCGTTTATTATTACATGAAAAGGGACAATCAGCCTCACTGGTCAGTATCGATATTGCTGGAGAGGAACCGATTTTGTCGACCATAGCCGATATGCAACGCGATCCGATGACTGATCGGTTTTTGCATGTAGATTTTCATGAAGTATCAAAAACGGAGAAGATGACAACCACTGTTCCGGTAGAATTTATTGGAGAGGCTATCGGGGTACGTGATTTCGGTGGGGTATTAGATATTTCTAAGCACGATTTGACGATAAAATGTTTGCCTGCTGATTTGCCTGGTAGCATCAAGGTCGATGTTAGTGAATTACAAGTTGGGGATATTATTCACGTCCAGGACTTGAAAGCTATAAAAGGCGTAGAGTTTGCGGATGCTGCGGATATCGTAGTTGTTTCCTGTAAGAATGTTGATATAGAAGAAGAACAACCGGCAGAGGAGGAAGCTGCTCCTGCTGCAGAGCAGGCTGAAACAGCCAAAGCGGAGGGCGCTGTTGATTCAGAAGCACCAGCGGCAGAGGGGGATAAGCCGGCTGATAAATAATGAATGAATCGTAAACTCATTGTTGGTATAGGGAACCCTGGTGAGGAGTATGCTGCGACCAGGCATAATGTTGGTGCGCGTGTCGTGGATCGTTTTTGTCTGCTCTTACATGGAACATGGAAAAAGGAGAAAAAGCTAAGTTCTACTTTATGCGTAATCAACCAGCTTGGATATACATTGATCTTGGCCAAGCCGGATGTTTATGTGAATGAAAGCGGCAGTGCGGTTCAGAAAATTTGCCAGTTTTACAAAATTCCGATCGAAGATGTGATTATTATTTACGATGATGTCGCATTTGATGTTGGAGATTTTCGATTATCGATTCAGAGTGGAACTGGGGGACACAATGGAGTCGCTGATATTTTATCGCATATTGGGCCTGGTTTTGTGCGTTTCAGGGTTGGTGTTGGACCTAAGCATTTTTTGGATCTAAAAGATCATGTTCTGGGACGGTTTACAGAGGCTGAGGAAGGGATTTTGGCGCACATATTACCTGAAATTTTGTGCGATTTGCAGCTACTGCTTGACAAAGGTCCAGAATATTCCATGAATCTAACCAATCGCAAGAAAAATTATGAACAACAAGAGAAGCTACAGGGCTAGTTTTATATTGGATTTACGCGGATATAGCGATCCCATAGAGACGATTTTTGACAAATTGAAGAATATTATTTCTGGGCTTGGTGGTGAGATAAATGACTTTAAAAATCTCGGCCAGAAGGAGTTTCAGTACGCTGTTGATAAAAAGTATACAAATGGTACCTACATCCAGGTGTTATTTTCTGCATTATCGGGCGTGCCTGCAGCGATTAAGGAAAAACTTAAGCTAGACAAAACAATTAATCGTATTTTTATCGAAGTTTGTTAATAAGTAAAGGTATGGCTTCGTTCAATAAAGTTATCCTTGTGGGAAATTTAACTCGCGATCCCGAGATAAGAGTCACTCCATCTGGAGTCTCGATATGTAAGTTCGGAATGGCTGTCAGCAGAAATGTACGTACAGCTGATGGTGGTACACGTGAAGAAACTTTGTTCATAGATGTCGATTCGTTCGGCAAGCAGGCTGAGTTGATAGGAAAGCATATGACCAAGGGGCGTGCGATCCTTGTTGAAGGTCGTTTGAGGCTCGATCAGTGGGAATCTTCGAATGGCGAGAAACGCAACAAAGTTTTGGTCGTTCTTGAAAATTTCCAATTTATCGGCTCTTGGGTGGATAATGATCCAAATATGGCGGCAAATACCGGTAATGGTGGTAATGTACCGTTTGCAGAAAGTTTAACAAACTCTTCAAAAAGCGCATCTAGTGCGGCTGCAAATACGGTGGATATCGATGAAGATATACCTTTTTAAATTTTAGGAATTTTTGTTATGGCGACAACGGAAGTATTATTATTGAAGCATCTGGAGAATCTTGGTAACGAAGGCGAAACGGTAAAGGTTCGTGCCGGATATGCGCGTAACTTTTTGTTCCCACGTAAATTAGCAATGGTTTTGTCAAAGGCGGGAGAGAAGCAGATTGCTGCATTACAACGTGCACGTGCTATTCGTGAGGAGCGTGAGATGAATGAAGCACATCAAATAGCTGATCAGCTGTCTAAACTCGCGATTGTTATCGCGGTCAAAACCGGTGAAAATGGCAAGATGTTTGGTGCTGTAACACCAGCTGATATTTGTGCAAAAATCGCAGAAGGTGGTGTTGAAATCGATAAGAAGAAGATTAACGGACAGGCGATTAAGGAATTAGGTCGTCATGTCGTTAAAATTCGGTTGCACAAAGACATTGATTTTGAACTGTCGGTTGAGGTGGTTTCTGAAAATCCGATCAATTAGACGTATCTATCTGAGCTGGTAGGATATGGCTAACAGGCGGGCTAGTGAGCGTAAAGATGTTACTGCCGATACAACTGGTAGTAAGCCGTTTGAGCGTCCTCGTCCGCACAGTGTAGATTTTGAGCAAGCATTGCTGGCGTGTTGCATTTTGGAAGGGGGACAAGAAACTGTTCCAGTTTGTTTACAGGGGAAGATTACGTGTGATTCATTTTATGTGCCGGCTCATCGGGTAATGTGGCAGGCGATTGTCGATCTGTTTTCAGATAATGCCCCGATTAACGAATTGATCCTTAGCGATAAGTTGGATAGTCGGCATCAACTTGATGGCATCGGTGGGGTGAGTTATATTAACCGTGTCTGTGATCGAATAGATACCCCAGCTCATATCGTACATTATGTCAAGCGTGTTCGTGATCTTGAATTGGTCCGTCGCGTGATCGATGTTTCGATGAAAAATATTTCGCGTGCATATAGTGATAACGAAAATCTTGATGATTTTATCGAGCAGGCTGAGAATGATATTTTTGCGATAAGTGATGACAGGTTGAGCGATGCAGCGGTGCATGTCGGTAATCCACTTGATGCAGCTGTTAACACGTTGCAACTTATGCTCCAACGACGTGGAGATATAGTTGGAGTGGCCTCGGGGTTCACGGATCTTGATAAGATGTTATTTGGATTTCGTGAAGGGGACATGATTGTAATTGCAGCACGTCCGTCGATGGGTAAAACAAGCTTGGCGATGAATATCGCTGAGAATGTTGTTCTCCCTGAAAAGAACGTTCGTAAAGCGGTTGGAACGCTATTTTTTAGTTTAGAAATGAGCGCCGAACAATTAGCGATGCGTCTACTATGCGGTCGAGCCGGGGTTAATATGACGAAACTTCGTGAAGGTTTTATTTCTAAGCGTGCAAGTGAGTCTCTTTTACAATCAGCGAATGAACTAAAATCTGCGCCACTATGGATAGATGAATCGACAAATCTTACCATTTTGGAGATGCGTGCAAAAGCTCGTCGGCTGCAGAGTAAGGAGTCGATAGGTCTTATAATTGTAGATTATTTACAGCTCATTAATGGGGATAATCGTTTACCGCGTGAGCAGCAAATTTCTGAGATCTCTAGAGGAATAAAAGCGATGGCGAAGGAGTTGAAAGTTCCGGTGATCGTGCTTAGCCAGTTGAACCGAGAATCTGAAAAAGAACGTAGGCAGCCGCGCTTGTCCGATTTGCGTGAATCTGGAGCAATAGAACAGGATGCCGATGTTGTCATGTTGCTGTCTAAGCAGCAGTTTTCATCAAATGGAGATGATGCTCAAGAACAGCAGCAACAATTTGCGTCTGATGTTGTTCCGCGTGAATTAATTATCGCAAAGCAAAGAAATGGTCCGGTTGGTGTAGTGCCGTTAACTTTTATTAAAAATCTTACGAAATTTGAAAATTATATAGACTTAGCGGCATGCGAATGTTAGAGGGTAATCAATGGTACAGGTGAAGAAATATATTGTCGCATTGGCGGTTTGGTCCTGCACAATGTCCGGTGTATACGGCGAAGAATATGAAGATGGTGAATTCCCAACTAAGGCACCAGTAGTATCTGACATCAAATATAGATACAATGGTGGTAATTTGCATCTCAATCAAGATGCGATCGAGTCGCATGTTCAGCTCGAAAAAGGTAAAGAGTTTAAACAGTATCTTGCAGATTCCTCAATTAGATCATTGTATGGTACTGGTCTGTTCGATTATGTGCAGGTTTATTTGGACGAAGTTGCTCCAGATAAGTATGATGTGACTTTTGTTTTGACCCAAAAATTGCATATCCAACACTTGACGATCTCTGGTAATAAGAAGATTAAGGCTAAAACAATTCGTCGCGAGATGCGTACAGAGAGTGGTGGTACGTATTCCGAAAACACCTTGCACAGTGATATAAAAAATATCACCGATATGTACCAAAAGAAAGGGTTCCCGTACGCTGACGTCAAATATATTGTTGACGAGATTGATGACTCTACTGTGGATGTGCAGATCGTTATTGATGAAGGCAAGAGGATGCATGTTGGCACAATAACGTTCAACGGAATAGACGATATCAGTAGTAAGAAATTAAAGAAAGCCATGCAGACCAAAACATGGAATTTGCTTTCCTGGCTGAACGGCAGTGGAATTTTTAAGCGATCTGTGCTGGACGATGATGTTAATCGATTAAAAGTGATGATTAAGGATCATGGTTACCTAGATGTTAAGTTAGATCCCGATGATGTTGTTTTAACTCCGTCAGGTAATGCGATCAATATTACGTTTAATGTAAAAAAGGGACAGGTTTATCATTTTGGAAATATTTCAGTTGCTGATAGTCAGTTATATTCGGCTGATGAATTACAACCCTTGCTTGGCATTTCTCAAGGACAGGTGTTTTCACCGAGTAAAATTGATCAGGCAAGCGAGCATATTCGCGACCATTATGGCCGTGTCGGGTATTTAAATACCGGGATATCTGTTGAGCGCTTGCCGAATGTTTCCACTGGTGATATCGATCTGGTGTTTCGTATTTCGGAGGGAGAGAAGTGCTTTCTACACGCGATAGATATTAAAGGAAATACCAAGACGAAAAATAATGTTATCTTGCGTGAACTTGCGCTCGCTCCCGGAGATCCGTTCGATCTTGTACGTATGAAGAACAGCCAAATGAGGCTATTAAATACGCGATTTTTTCAAACTGTCGATTTATCTCCAAGTGATACCGATGTTGATAATCAAAAGAACCTACGGGTTGAGGTGAAAGAGGCGAACACTGGTAAATTTTCGATCGGTGGTGGCATCAGCACGGGTAGCGAAGTAGTTGGATTTGTCGAATTTAGCCAAACAAATTTTGATTTACATGGTGGAAAATCAAGATTTCAGGGAGCTGGACAGAAATTTCGTACCCGTTTTCAGATAGGGAAACGCTCGAATTTGTTTGATCTGAATTTTGAGGAGCCATGGTGGTATGACCGTGAGTTAGCGATTGGCCTGAATCTTTTTCGTTCGCAGCAAGAATATAAGAAGCGTGATCATTCATACAACGGGACAGATTATGACGAGGTGCGTACTGGTGGTGAGGTATATTTAAGGAAGCGGCTATTTGGTCTGTGGGTTGGTACAGCCACATACCATGCTGAGGATGTGCATATTTACCATGTCGGGCTTAATGCGCCGCAATCTTTCCGCGATGAAATTGGGCATCGTTTTGTTTCGAAAGGTATGTTTTCGATGGAGCGCGATACGCGCAATAATTTGATATATCCGACTAGTGGATCTGTGATAAAAATAGATACCGAGGTCGCTGGTGGCCCGTTTTTTGGGGAGACAAAATATATCAAACTTGATGTATTGGGTGCCAAGATTTGGCCGACAGCTGAATTGTTCGATCAAAATTTAATGATAATGGGGAAGGTTGGTGCGCTGACAGCTTATGGGCACAAGCGGGTACCATTTTTTGATAAATTTTTCTTAGGCGGATCGAATTATATGAAGGGTTTTAAGACCCATGATGTTGGACCACACGAGAACGATACTGGTATCGGCGGGCAGACATATGCCTACGGAACAGCGGAATATACCTTCAGAGTTGCTGACCCATTTCGGATATATCTGTTTGCGGAAGCCGGTTTTGTAAATGCTGCACATTGGAACTTTAGTACGAGAAGGTACTGTTCTGATGTTGGATTTGGAATGAAGATATTCATCATGGGGGCACCATTACGCCTAGACTTTGGCTTCCCGGTGCATGGATATGACAACAACAAACACGGTATGCGTTTCAACTATTCCTTCGGGATGTCATTTTAGTTAAAATCCTAGTGAGCGCATGTTTTGTTACCTGAGGTCCACCAGAGCTTACTTCAGGGGAAATATTTTTTGTTGCAACATGTGCAATAGGATTGTATCATGGCTAAGTATGGAAATGGAAGTTAGGGTCAAGGATGGGGTGTTTAAATATGATCAACAGATAGAGCAGGTTAATATTGCGCAGGAGAAAGTAGAAAATGCCAAAAAATTCTTTGCCGAAAATTTGCAAGATTTGGTGATAACTAAAAATGAATTGAGCCTCAGATCATGTTTAGAATCTGCCCATTCTGGCTCGGAGAAATTTATAAATTTCTTTAAATGGATCGGAAATATTGTTTGTTATTACATCGGGGGTGTTAATTTAAAAAAAGCTCTTAAAGGGGACTCATTTAAGATGGAGGGGAATTCTCAGACCATACAACAATTTTTGGGCTTTATAGCATTCCCTGATGTTAAAATTCCGTTGTTCAGGATAAAAAATTTCATGGAGCTACTCCAAGACATGCCAAACAGGGCGGATAAAATTGGCGACAATGAAAATACAAATCCAGCGCAGCCATTACAGATTGACCAAGGCTCCTAGCTGCATAAATTGTGGACCTTTACGCGCTATACCCACAGCTAAGGTGAATCCCTTTAAAGCCTATCTCTCCGGTACTCGGTTGACGAGGGACGGGTTTTTAACCATTTTGGCAATAAGCTTTATTTTGAGGTCGGTTATTTGCCTCTTTTCATTGGCGCCCATTTCTCAATTTTTTCTATAATCCACTGCTCTTTAGCTTCGTCAATGCTGGTCTCGACAATATCCCCAATTTTTTGCGATAATAGGGTTTGAGCCAGCGGTGTTTTGTAGGATACTACATTATGTTCTGGGTCGCTGTCCCATGCACCGAGGATGGTGATCGTGGAATGTTCGTCACCAGATTGTTGCTTGATTGTAACAACCGTACCGATGGACACGCATGTTGTATCTACGTTTTCAAAATCTATGACCTGTGCAACCTGTAACTCACTTTCCAACTGTGCCTTGCGTGCTAACAAGGTCTCCTGATCTTGTCTTGCCATCTTGTATTCAGAGTTTTCACTTAAATCACCATGTTCACGTGCGGTTGCGATTGCAGCCTTATTTGCAGGAATTTTTTCTTTAACAAGAACCTCATACTCTTTTCGCTTGTTATCCAAACTTTCCTTGGAGACTTTGAGGAACAACTCAGTCTGCGATTTTGCTTTACTTGTCGATGCGGTGATGAGATTTTGTACGCTCGGAAATAATGCAATGAAGCGTGCGAGTAGAGATTTTTTGGACAACGAGTCAAATCCCTGGTTTACCATCAATGTTTGGGCCAGATCTAAAGCTTCTTCCTCTGTTGCAGATGATAATAGGTCATGTATCAACGTACGATCCTCACAGACTAATTCAGCCAGATAGATCTTACGTGATTTACTTGTACCGGTAAGAAATTCGTTATCTATCGCCCAGAGAATGGCTCGTAATAATTCCGGCTGCATCAGCTCATCGGATACAACAGATTCAAATTTCTTTGAATGGCGGCTCTTTATTATCCACTGCAGTAAAGGAGTTTTGAGATTTTTTTCGTGCAACCATTTAACTAGCTGCTGTTTAACGGTCTCCTCGCGGCCATTTTCGCAGAGATAAGATATACAATCGCTCACAAACCGGTCATTTCCGTTTTTGAGAAGGTTCAAGAAATGCTTCTCCCACTCATCCGGGAATGTGCGGGTTATTAGATTAAAAAATTGTAAATGATACCCATGTGGTAGCTCTTGGGCGATTTTCACAAGGTTTGCACACTCGTGAATGATCGATTCTATCTTAGGCTCCAGGGAATCAATACTGCGGTTGGTCGCTTTTGCCAATTTATTGCGGATCAAACATGCACGCAGCTTATCACCGGCGCTGAGCCGTAAAAAATCAGGTGCAGCATATGAGGATAATACATCGATCACTAGGTCCGCTGTCTCTCGCATGATGTCGCCTTCAGACGCAATCTCGGATATTTCTTCAGCAATCGGCAATCGATCCGTTGCGCTGTGGGTATTTCTGAATTTTTCAATGATTTGTTCCTCGATCGAAATTGGACTTTCACGCATCTTTATATACGTTACGTTGCCTTCCTCGAGCATCAGTCGGCCGTCTTTTGCAATTAACTTTTTTGTTACACTCCACCACCGCCGGAAATTTTTCTTCTCAACGATATCAGCGAATGTACGCTCGATATCTCCCAGACTTGCCTGTTTATTCGGCATTGTTTCGATATACTCGATTAAGAGGGAGATGGAGGATTTTTTTAATTTCTGACGTACTCCTTCTGGATCGTTATGGAATTGCACGAGTAAACTATCGTTATCCAGTATTTCTAGCTTTTTCGCACAAAATAATGGATCCATTTCTTGGCCGGTTTTTTCGGCAAAATCGATTATTATCTTTTTCGTTGCGGGATTGTATCCTTTGATCTGTCCTAGCCCCCAAGTTTGGTGAACGCAATATGCACCAACCACCATCTTCTGAAGCTTGTTTTTGATGCGTTCATTGCGCTTATCATCACCCACCAAAGTATCAATCAGTGAACTATCCATGGTAAATCTCTATCCTATTTAACGAAAAACGATAACGAAATCTATTCGCACTGCTAGTTTACGCATGTCACCCGCATATTTGTCAAGCTTTTTGTCATAAAATTTCTTGTTGTCGCAGCCATCACATACGTTACTCTAGAAGCAATATGTTCAAATTTTGCAGGACTGTACCTAGTAGATCTGGTTTCTCTTTGTTAGAGATGGTATTTGCGATAAGTCTAAGTGGCGTTATCATCGTAGGAATCATGTCGTTGGTACTCATTTTTTCGAACAATTATATAGCATCACAACGGTATGAGATGTATGATCGCGAGAAGGCCTGTTACGAAAATTTTCTTAAGTTGTCCCTGAGGGATTATTGCGCATCACAATCGATTGATCGAGAAGTAGATGCGCGTATGCTCGATGATGGAATATTCTGGATGACGGATGATTTACATGCTTTCGAATATCCTCGTCATCAATTCATTGCAGGGTTGTGCTTTCAAGATGGGAAATTATATTTTTTATGGACTGCATCAGAAAGTCCGTCTCTTACAGAAAGAGATTTTGAAAGTTTCGAACTATTCAAAAATGTGCATTCAGTTCGATTGATGGTTTATGATCGTGATCAAAATAAATGGGAGAAAGAGATTTTTAACGAAGAGACTGTTCGAAAATTTTTGAATGAAGGTTCCATATGCTATCTTCGAGTAAAATTGGGAAATGGTACAATCTTTGTCCCGTTATTTGGAATTTAATAAACCTATTGGCTGTTAATATATTTTTTCACTTGCAATTTGGCTGTAACTCTTATTAATCGCCTCCAAATGACGGAAGATTCGCAGGAAAAGACAAGCTCTAGAACCCCACTTGACCTAACATGGACAGATGTTGAGGAGTTATCAACTTATGTTACCGGAAACGGGAAGATACTTTCTAGAAAACTGACACGGTTGTCAGCTATTCAACAAAGACACATCACACGTATGATAAAACGTGCGAGAAATATGTTGTTGATGAAATAATTATGACAGCTGAAGTTACCGCGGCTGTGGAAGCGTTGGCGAATGATGATGTTGTTGTTCTGCCGACAGAAACGGTGTACGGTTTAGCCGGATCTATAGAATCTGAAATTGCCCTGAGGAAGATTTTTCAGATAAAGAACAGGCCGCTTTTAGACCCGCTTATTGTGCATATTTTAGATGGTTCATGGATAGAAAGATGTGCTTATATTGATGGAATAGAGCAACAAGTTCATGCTCTGATTGAAGCTTTTTGGCCAGGTCCATTAACGATAATATTGAAGAAGAAACCGAGTATTCAGATGCTAGTTACTTCGGGATTAGACACTGTTGCATTGCGCTGTCCGGCACATGAGACGTTTCGGGAGGTTTTGAAGAAATTTAACATACCATTGGCTGCTCCTAGCGCCAATCCATTCGGTTATTTAAGCCCGACAACTGCGCAACATGTCAGGGACACATTAGGAAATAAAGTAAAGGTGATTGTTGATGGTGGAAAATGTACTGTTGGTGTAGAATCAACGATCTTAAATTTGGCTTCCAGTTTGCCGTGTATTGCCCGTCCGGGTGCGATTTCTGCCGGCGATATTGCAGATACTTTGGGCACTATGGTGTTAGATTATAAGCCAGAATTAAAGAATTTTTCAGTGCCAGGCCAACTACCTCAACATTATTCACCTCATACAAAATTAAAACTTTTTGGGATCAGAGATGATGTTCGCAATATTATGGATACACATCATGATGAACATGCGGCCTATGTATGTCTGAGACGTACTGCTGATGTTAGTAATCGAAACGATGTGTATTGGTTAAGTGAGGATGGAGATTACAAAGTTATTGCAAGCTCATTATTTAACATGCTTCAAACTTTGGATGGTGCTCATTACGATACCATATACTGCCAATGCCCGGAGAATATCGGGATTGGATTAGCGATCAATGATCGATTGTCGCGTGCAGCAGCAAAGTTTGTAGAAAAATAACCTTTTAGGGCTGGTGAGGCACGCTGGAAACTTTTTGATAGACGTGAATTATAATTGTCCTATTTCTTTGAGAAGATCTCGAAATTCTGGGTGCTTATCTAACTGAAATGGTTTACCACCTTTTATTCGTGAAAATTCTATACAAGATAACGTATTGCCATTATCTTCGTCTAATCCAATAACTCCAGATTGACCATTTTTATACGCTTGTACTGCTAATTTGGCACTTTGTTCGATTAATTTTAGATCACGTTCGTTAGCTTTTGCCGAACGTGCAAAATATCCACTTTTCTGAACAAGAACTTTTTCAGCACCTATTTTTTCGGCAAATTTTGAGCCAAACCATTTCCCAGGATTGATCGAGTCTAGCTTAATATGGCCAAATGCATCTGTTGTCACATTTTCACCATTCATTTTCATTGATTCAACAATTTCATTAACACATGCACCTTCGCTGACAAAAATGTTAACGTTGCCAATGGTGGACATGACCTTTTTCAGCCTGGTTGCTTCTTTTTCAATATCTACACTAATCTCTGGCAGATATACTCCATGGACATCAAATTTTTGTTTTTTTAACCCAATTTCTGGCAGTAATGATTTGTTACTCAACATTTGTCGGTAATCTAAAACTGATTGTGCAGTCAACCATCCGCAGTTTCTTCCCATAACTTCGTGAACAATCAACATATTCGGATTTGCTGTATTTTCTGCTACAATATGCTCAAAAAAATGTGCAGATTCTTCTGCGGCGGTCCAGGCACCTAAACTTTGCGCGATCGGGTAAACATCATTATCTACCGTTTTAGGGAGACCAATAACTTGTAAATTATAAGCGTGCTTTTTTAGAAATTGTGCTAAATCCGCAGCGGCGGTATTGGTATCATCCCCTCCGATCGTATGAAGGACCCCGATCTCGTCCTTCATCAATTGCTCAGCTGCAACTTGTAGTGGATCTTGCCCCTCTTTTACTAATTTTCTTTTTTGGCAATCTGCAACATTTGTTAATTTTACTCGGCTATTCCCTATCGGACTTCCGCCAAAAGCATGAAGTAATGAAATATTGTTTTTTGTTTCTTCGGAAAGTGTGACAGAGTCGCCTAGCAAGAGTCCTTTATATCCATATTTATAGC
>JAIDVZ010000194.1 GCA_029059365.1 Opitutales bacterium
GTTTACAATCCCAAAATATCTTTAATGAATTCCTCTGACTCCAAGTAACGATTCTTTTTAGTTATTTCTTCCGCAAACAGCTTTGCCAATTCTTTACACAAATCAAACAAGTAACCTTGATTGCCAGTTCCATTTTTATTAAATGGCTGATGCTCATATTTCGCACAATATTCAATAATTTCTTCTTTATAATCTTCAAGCCGCAATGATGTTTTTAATAGGCAGTATTTGCAATCTATTTTTCGCGTCTTTTCACCATATCGTGTTGCATCATAAAACCTGTCTTTTGCAACACTGATTGCTAATATATAACCTCCAACACCGTGAAAAATGACATCTCCCTTTCGTACGTATTCAAGGCGCTGCCAGTGATGCGGCACAAATCCGTCCTTTCCTTCGTAAGGCGCGCATATAAACTTTTCTCTGAATTCTGTTTGATATTCTGCACCTTGAAAAACAAAAAACAATGCTTTACCATTGTAGCGAACTGGTGCCTTAATGGAATTTGAGACAACGGTTTTGCCGTGCTTAATAGGTGCTAGTTTTGCAGCACATATCGTACACATCTGCTCTTTATCTGGATTGATTGGATTTAATCCACATTCAGGACATATTATGTATCTCATGTTTAACTCCTTTATATTTAGAAACTACCCTATCAATAACTTATTGGTTTTCTTTATAAACTTCGCCGGGATTGCGCTCCCCAACTGCCATACTATATTCATAGGGCGCGAGCCTTCGTGCTGCAAGTAGTTTGCCTTGCCTAAGAATGTATAAGCGCCCGCTGCTCCGCTAACACGGTCCGTTTTGAACTCTCTTACAAACAGCAAGAACGTACTGCCGTTCTCTTGGTGGTGGATATAGCGTTGCCCTGTGGTCGAAATTTCCGACGTTGTGCTTTGGCTCTGCCAGTGAAACATGGTTTCGTTTATAGAGTAATCGTTGTACATTGTGGTTGGCGAATAATCTTTATCTGACTTATTCAATGTAACAAAAGCAATATCTATTCTCTTGTCCGGCAAATATTTAACGCCCTCGCGCACCGTAGACGGTTTCAAAAAGTCCAATGCAACTAAAATCTGATCGCGCGTGTAAGTGCAATGCACGTCCAGCGGACAATCAAAACCAAGCGCAATCGGCTGGTCAATAAAGTCAATATGATTGTACTTATATTGCAATAAATCAATCAACTCGGCGCAAAGAATGGGATTGTTACGTATCGTTGCAATGCCCTCTAATAAGTTTGCAAAACCACATTCTGCATACGATTTTTGCCAAACGGTGAACTGAAACATTTGCAGCATTCTAGTTTCAAGCTCGCCAATCACAATGTTTTTGCCGTTAAGCATATCCATCCAAAATTGCAGCAATCTGCAAGAATCCACCGTTGCAAACCGTAAAAATGCTTTGGTAAGCACGACTTCAAGTTCTTCTTCAAAATTATCTCTAACGCCGGCTTGCACACAAAGCCGTGAGAAATTATCGCACGCATAAATGGACCGAACATCTATGTGATAGTGCTCAACAAAGTTTTCAAGCGTAAGCTGTTTGCCTGTATCTTCCGTAAAGTTTGCTATTCTTGAAACAAGCCCAGCACGCGCACCAAACGATGCACGTATATTCTCTAAAATATATCTTTGCGCTTGTTTTTCTAGTTGAATATAGCAGCCCTTAGGGACGGAGATAAACCCGTCTTTTATTTCGCGCTGCACGCTGCGCGTAGTGTTAGACAAAAGTGCAGCAAACTTGTCCTCAAAATTATATCTCTTATGCGCCTGACCGATAAAGTCCAAAACAGTCAAACAGTCCTTGCCTTCCGCAAGCCGCAAACCACGCCCAAGCTGTTGCAAAAAGACAGTCAATGATTCGGTGGGCCGCAAGAATAAAACCGTGTTCACCTCAGGAATATCCACGCCCTCGTTATAAATATCTACCACAAAAATAAAGCGCAATTCGCCGTTTACAAGTTTTTTCTTGGCGGAATTCCTGTCTTCATCGGGCGAATCCCCCACAAGATACATAGATGGAATATCGTGCTTGTTAAAAAAGTCGGACATAAACTTTGCGTGCTCCACCGAAACGCAGAATCCCAAACCCTTTACCGCATCAATATCCGTAACATATTTCAAAAGCGACTGCACGACCCACTCGGCGCGCTTATTTGCAAAATGCTCGTTAAACGTATAAATATTCGATAGCTCTGTTTTATCATATCCGCCGCGCGTCCATTTCAAATCGTCGAGATCAACGATATCGGTCACGCCAAAATATTGAAACGGCGCAAGCAGTTTTCTGTCTATCGC
>JAIDVZ010000195.1 GCA_029059365.1 Opitutales bacterium
ATTTCACTTATAGGGTCTTTACATGAACAATCTGCCTGACATTGAACCATTTAGGAAGCGTTATGATGAGCTGAGCGCGTTGATGTCGGAACCAGATTTTTATTCTGATCAGAGACGAGCAACTAATATTTCCCGTGAGCATCAAAAATTGGCGACTTTAATCGAGCAATCCGAACGTTTAAAAAAAATCTCTGAGGAGCTTTCAGAGTCACGTGAGTTACTAGAAGATAGTACGTTAGACGCTGAATTGCGCGAACTTGCGCACCAAGATGTACAGACCAAAACGGAACAAATTGATACTATTAAACGCGATATAACACTGTTGATGCTCCCACCAGATCCATCTGATTCAAGAAATACTGTATTTGAAATTCGAGCGGGGACTGGTGGTGATGAGGCATCATTATTTGCAGCTGATTTGTTTCGAATGTACTCAAAATTTGCAGAGTCTCGCGGCTGGAAAATTGAGCTGATGTCAAGTAGTCCATCCGAAACTGGCGGATTTAAAGAGGTAATCTTTCTAATCTCCGGAGAGGATGTTTATAAATTTCTGAAGTTCGAAAGCGGGGTTCATCGCGTACAACGTGTACCAATCACTGAAGCAAATGGACGTGTCCATACCTCGGCTGCTACGGTTGCGGTACTACCTGAAGCTGAGGAAGTAGATATACAAATCGCACCTGAAGATCTCGAAATTTCCGTTTGCCGGGCAAGTGGACCTGGTGGCCAGGGGGTCAACACCACCGATTCTGCGGTACAAATATTACATAAACCAACTGGTATGCAGGTATATTGCGCAGACGAACGTTCACAGCAAAAAAATAAAATAAAGGCTCTCAAGGTACTGCGGTCCCGCTTGTTACAACAAAAAGAAGAAGAGGAACGTGCAAAATATGCCGCTAACAGAAAGGATCAAATCGGTACAGGCGATCGATCAGAACGCATAAGAACATATAATTTCCCACAAAATCGGCTAACTGATCACAGAATCGGCTTAACATTGCACAATCTGCCACAAATCATGGAAGGGGAGCTTGATGAGCTGATTAATACACTCCAACAAGCCGATTACGAGCGTAAATTAAAGGATTTTGCTGAACAAAAATCAGAATCGTGAATTTGTGGATTGGTATATTTCCTGTTTTGAGAAAAGCGGTGTCCAGTATACGCTATCGCTAACAAAGTTAACAACCACAATCCCGATAACGGTATCTTGTAACTAATAGAGCCGTGATGTATGGCGCGGGTAATGTCGAAGCACTTTTCAACCAGAATGATCGGTACGATTGCCAAATTATTAATGTACTCACAGGCTGTCCACAAGTGTAATATACCACAGAAAATTGACAAACTTCCAAGTATTATCGAGGTAGAGGCCAGCGGAATAACAACGATGTTGAATAACATTGTTAACCAGGATATTTGGCCAAAAAATTCCAGCGATATCGCCAAACTTGCTATACAGGCAGCAAGCGATACACAAATATTTTCTAAAAGGTATTTTTTACAAAAAAGACTTATTTTACTTAAAAAATTAATATCACGAAAATTTCGTATTTCGTTGCTAAACAACAAGTTACGCAACATTATATTCAATGGATAAGCTAACATAATTATTCCGAACACCACACAGTATGAAAGAAGAAAACTGATGTTATAGACTATCACCGGACGACACAAAATATGAACAAACGCACTGTTGGCAAATGCAGAAACTACGTTTGGTCGCCTGTTAAATAATATCGCTGCGTAATAAAACATCACCATTAAATAAGCTCGCACAGATGACGGCGATGCACCAATAACATTGACGTAAATACCCAATATTCCGACAACCGGAAATGCGCGTAACTTTTTGTTAATCAAGAAAATACGCAATATTTTATCTAAAAAAATTGCAATGAGTCCGATATGCAGCCCGCTGATTGCAAATATGTGGGCCACCCCGGCAGAACAAAAATCAGTACGTCGTGATCTACTAATTTTATATTTCGCACCTGTAAGCATTCCGACCAAAATACCAGACTGTGGTCGATCAGAAATTCCAAGCTCAAGCCAAGCAAAGATCTTACTTCGTGCATGCGAACAAAATTGTTGAAATTTAGAAGCTGCGCTCAGTACACCTAAAATTTCTCCATCGCAACAATACCAAAAAATATGATTCTTAAACAAAAACTTTGAAAAAGCTTTTCGGGCATTCGGTGAAGTATGAACTAATTTGCACGAAACCCTTATTTTCTGCCCTGAACATATTTCGGGTTTATCAGTGGTTAAAATAAAATACACCATCTGTTTTAAAATCGGAGATAATTTTTCCGGGGCTGAAAATACCTTAGCGTATCCGTACACGGTTTGGGTTTCAGGCTTTTCAGTAACTGAATCTACATGCAAAATCAGTTCAACATTTTTGCAACATCTAAAGTGAGATAACTTGTTGGTAAACAATGAGTTGCAATAAAAGTTTCCAAACAAAATGAATATTCCTATTAAGAATAACAATTTGCAAAATGGCCAGCGGAAGAGGGCATATAACCCAACAATAATGCACAAGCAAGCGATGTCTATAAAACACAAACATACACTGGATAGGTGCATACCAACGATGAAACCGAACACCATTGATAATATCCAATATACACTTTGAACCTCCTTACGCACCTTTCATAAAAGGTCATAAAGCTTAATCTTTTTTTTGTAAAGCAAACAAAAAAATTATACACAGTTGCCATACAAAGCCGTTATTCCGTAGTCACAAATTTTTATATTTAAAAACTTTCCGATATCAGCATCGGTTCCATCGAAAATAACTTTATATCCATTCGCACTACGGCCGAATAACCTACCATCGCCACGTTTGGCGTGTCCTTCGACCAATATTTCTACTACAGAACCAAGCATAGCCTGGTTGTATCGCAGAGAATCTCGCTGAATGATATCCAACAAAATTTTGTTCCTTTGATCCTTTTCTTGTGCAGAAACATCATCAAGCATACCAGCGGAAACAGTACCAGCACGGGGGCTATACTTGAAAATATACGCCATATTAAAATGAATATCTTCGAATAACGATACTGTTTCGCTGAAATCTTGCTCCGTTTCACCAGGAAACCCAACTATAACATCCGTTGTGATCGCTACGTTCGGTATCTTGTCCCTTAAGGCCTTGATAATTGAGCATATACGTTCACGGGAATACGGACGCTTCATCAAGCGAAGTATCCGATCAGATCCGCTTTGTACAGGTAAATGTACGCTTGGGCAGAGCGTTTTTAATCGCCTATGGGCATCTATCAGATCCATGCGAAATCCCTTCGGATGCGGTGACATATAGCGTATACGCGCAAGCCCAGGGATGCGGTCTAATTGCTCTAGCAATTGCACAAATGGACTTTTTTGATCAACGATTTTAAATTGCCCAACCCCATAATTATTGACAATTTGTCCGAGCAACATGATCTCTTTGATCCCACTATCGACTAAAGATCGGCACTCAGAAACAATGTCGCCAATTGGACGATAAATTTCTTGTCCACGTGTCTTAGGTACGATGCAATAACTACAACACATATTGCACCCTTGCATAATCGACACACCTGCGTTTGCTGAATTGCTGGAGTGATCGTGATTGGACAAAAATGAAGCTTCTGGTTTACCATCTCCCAACAATAATACGTGATCGACAAACGGTTGCGCAAGTACTAGCTTAAGCTCATTCAGTCGGCGTGGGCCAATTATAAAGTCAATTTTTGGATTTAATTTAAACAGTTCTCGCCCAAGATTTTCAGCCATGCATCCAACTATACCGAGCAGAAAATTTGTTCCATGTTTCTTCCGACGTGCAAGAAAGCCAGACTTCCCAATTGCCTTGATCTCTGCCTGTTCACGCACACTACAAGTATTTAATATGAAAACATCAGCCTCTTTTTCGTCCTCCACAATCTCATGCCCAGCTGAGCGTAAATCAACCATAAGTTGCTCAGATTCGCGAACGTTCATCTGACAACCGTATGTTTTAATAAAAATTTTGCGCAACACCGTCATGTAGCCAATTCATTTGCGCATAAAAACATGATTTGTCGAGCATGATCTGAAAACGATTGACACCAGTACAAGAAAATCATCCAGTTGCCACAAGTATGGCGAACACAAAACAATCGACCAAAATACGCAACTATACACGTATTCGTTGGATAATCGCTATAATCAGCAGTTTTGGGGTATTAGTGTTCGCATTTTTCGCAATAAAACCTGAAATAAAACCCACCTGTCCCGAGTATGTACAACCTGTCCCGTTTATCCAATTAATCGACGAAACCCCAGCTACAAGTAACAGAAATTACGAAGCATTTTTTTTACCAACGAAATACAATTTTGCTCTCAAAGTTAAACCTCCAAAAGCTAATTTCAGTGATGAAATAAAAGCAACATCCGCTAAACCAATTTTTTCTCAACTCGATCGACTACGTATCTTACGAACATTCACCAATCGATTCACTGAGTCAGAGTATTGGACAGTATCAAGAATTCAAATGCACCCACGTAGTAAAATGTTTTCCGTAAGTAAACGATTTATTGAGGATGTTCCTGAACCATCATCAAAAATGATAGAGGTATTGGAAAAAAATTACGATATTTCTACAGAATTTTTATTTTCAGAGCGCAATATCAATGAATACTCAAAATAAGAAAAAATGGATATTGGTAGACGGACATAATTTAGCATTCCGGTGCTTTTATGGCGTTCCCGACATGACACGTTCTGATGGGTTACATGTTAATGCGATTTACGGATTCATCCGAACATTGATGAAGCTAAATTCGACTTATACCCCAGATGCAATCTGTGTATTTTTCGACACAGATGGGTCCAAGGTACGCAAACATGAATTATCCACTTACAAGGCAAATCGTAAAAAAATGCCAGTCGAACTTGTCGAACAGATTCAAATTTTGCCATCGTTGGTAATTTCAATGGGATATTATGTTGATCAGCATAGCGGCATCGAAGCAGATGATCTCATCGGCATGTATGCAAAAAAGATCGCAAACGAGGATGAGATTGCATATATTGCGAGCGCAGATAAGGATTTTGCTCAATGTATATCAAAGAATGTTTTTCAACTACTTCCACCGGTAAGTAAATCAAAAACTTCTAATTGGAAATTGCTCGACCATAACGGTGTCATCGAAAAATATGGCCTGCGCCCCGATCAAATGGTAGATTATTTGGCACTGATTGGAGACTCCGCTGACAATATTGACGGTATTCCCGGGGTTGGTCCAAAAACTGCTACAAAATGGCTGAAAGAATTGGGAACCATAGAATCAATATATGATAATATCACAAAAATTTCACCGATTAGATTTCAAGATATTTTGCTAGCAAACAAAGAGCTCGTTTATCGCAATCAGCGCCTCATAACACTACAAGAATACAACGATTTTAATTTACCGTCTGCGGAGCATAAGCCGGACATGTTAGCATTTGAAAAACAACTACAAGAAATCGGACTTTTTTCTATTGCGCGCGAGATCAGGAAGGAAAATCAGAGGGAATTATTTTAATAGAAAAAACACGGATATTCCAAGAATTAATCGATACCACGCAAATATCCAAAGTCCACGTGCGCTAAGATATGCAACAAACCATCGCACGGTCAGAATCGAAAATATAAATGCTATTAAAATTCCTACCGTAAACGTCTGTATCGAGAAATATTGGAACAAAATTTCATGATCGGTCAGGATCTTAAATATGGTTGCAGCTGATAATGTCACAAATCCGAGTAAAAAACTATATTCCGCTGCGCTCTTTTTATCCAAGTTACAAAAATATCCACCCACGATAGTCGACATCGAGCGACTCATTCCAGGGATCAAAGCGAGACACTGCCATAAACCAATTTTTATACAACTTGCGGCCGATAAATCCGTAATTTCACAGGATTTCGGACCATTTTTTGTATACCATCTCTCCGCAAAAATCATCAAAAAAGAACCGAATATCAGCGCATAAGCAATACACATCGGATTATAAAGTAAATTTTGCAGCATACCATTTAAACACATTCCCAATAATCCTGCGGGTAAAAACGATAGCAACAAATCACGGATTAAATATCCTCCTCGTTTATTTCTAAAAAAACATGCACGGAACATGTCCAAGATGCGATTCCG
Source organism: Opitutales bacterium (assembly GCA_029059365.1). GTDB lineage: Bacteria > Verrucomicrobiota > Verrucomicrobiia > Opitutales > JAIRKQ01 > JAIDVZ01. The sequence goes on from JAIDVZ010000195.1 coordinate 6,178, forward strand.
GTATAAAATCAAAATTGCCAAAATTGATCCGCTTTGGATGATAGTGAAGTACGAATTCATCGCTTCCTGATATGAAATACTAGATTTTCCCTTATTTAAAAAATATTCTGCAAGAATCATATGGCCCGTCGAAGATACTGGCAAAAATTCCGTAACTCCTTGTATAACACCAAGTAATGCAACATTAGAATATTTGTCTTCTTGGACACTATCATCAAATTTCTCAGTCTCAAATTTTGTCTCAAAATCGGGAAAACTTTTGTCATAATTACTTGCCAATAAAGAAGTTACACCAATAAACACAAAAAAAATGACAAATCCGAACCGTTTCATCTTTTTACAGTAATCCCTGATATTTTACTATCATATCCTCAATACTTTCCAACAAGTAAGGATGCACATCCGTTAAGTCAAAAGTATCGTGTAGCAAATATAATATTTGTAGCGCCCAAAATGCTGTTTTTTGTGTAAATCGTGTCTCATTTTGAGATAAATTTTTTAAAGCATCAAATGCAATGGTATGCAATTTAGCGAAATCTTTCTTTAATTTTAGCGCCAAACAATACTCTGCAGTGACCTCCAAACACCAGTCCAAATCAGTATTGCGCGCGAGATAAAGTTTATCTAATTCGATCAATGCTTGATCAACCACGGAAGCTTTTTTATTGCGCTGTGCCAATAGACAGCGTGCATGAGCAAGTGAGGTGTAACGCAAGTAATCATCATCGTGCGTCTCACTCAACACTCGATCATAAATAGCATCAGCACCAGCAAATTGTCCAATCAGTCGCAATGTATCCCCCTGCGCGATGCGTGCCAACATCGCCAAATCGGTCTGCCCATTTTCTCGAATAATGAGATCAAATAATCTCAACGCTTCTCCTATTTTCCCATCTGCACGTAAAATTTCTGCACTTCTATACTGTACGTAAGCCAAATATCGCTCATTATCACATTGTTCAAGTAACTCCAGTGCGCGCTTGTTGTCCCCCAGTGTTTGCCAATATTCAGCCTCTTTTATCATCGATAAAGCAGCGTATTTGCTATTCTTAAATCCTGTACGCAAGCGCTTAAAAAGGCTATTTGCTTTCTCATAATCATGTAATTTAAGCGAACAGAGCCCTTTGATAAATAGCGCATGACTGACTAAATCTCGAGTGGCGACGGTGATGCTTCCATCCGGTAATGCGTCTAGGACCTTGGTCACATATAATATCGCCTGTGAAAGCTGGTGATTTTGTAACAAAAGACGCGATTTTTGTAGGTAAAGTTTGAGTCGAAAAATTTTCGGCAAACGTGAGTTATCAATGGAATCGATGTACTCAAGTCCCTCGGCAAACCGCTCATTTTTTCTAAACGCTTTTATGAGAAGCAAAGTCGCTTCACATTTTTTTGGTGAAAAATTCTCAATTCGCGATAGATGCTCCTTAGCTTGATCGAAATTTTGCTGCGCGATATCGCTGATTACCTGATTTTCAATAACATCTTGAAATTTTTTCGCTTTATCAAGCGCGAGTACCTCGTCATACATTTCTGAGGCTAATTTAAAATCATGATTATTGAAAAACGCATCTGCTATCTGCAAAGTTATCGCTAATTTCGCAGTATCATCTTTTGCTGAAACACGTAATTTATCCAGGTAATGAACAGATAAGCGATACTCATTATCCTCCTCCTCTACCGATAAATACGCCAATAATTCGTAAATCTCAGCAAAATATTTGTCATAATCAAAAATACTGATGTACCGATTAGCTATATTTTGACAAATATGGGGCACATTGTGCTTTATCGTGATCGCCATTTCAGCTAAAAGCACCTGCCGTTTTAACCAATCTGAGGACGATTTTTCAAAAACGGAATCGAGCAAATTTATAATCTTTCCTAGCTCATCCTCATCAAAATCCACCGAAGTAACCAACTTTAACGCCAATAGTTGCGTATTTCTGTTGAAGGTGCCCAGCAAAACATCCTCTAAAAATTTTATCCCCCGTATTGAACTCAGCCCGGAGTATATCGCTCGATATAGTAATATCTCGTAAACTTCTTCGACATTCGATACATGCTTGAGTACAGTATCCACTAAATCATCTTTAACTTTTTCCGGATGATGTGCAGAAGTAAACAACAGAATGTATTGCTTTAAAAATGGTAACGCTCGCGAACCGTAATCGTAATGTTTAATTTTATTTTCTAATGATTGTGCGATCTGATTAACATCAGAATCGATATTTAGGCTCACCTCGCACTGTGTTTTAATCGCCTCAACAACCGCGAGTTGTGTATCACTTGAACAGCAATTAAATGCCATATCAAATTCCGATTTCGCATCATGAAAATCTCCGCGTTGCGATAAAATTAATGCATACAAACAATGATACCAGGCCAAATCTTCATTATTTAGAGCCAAAAAATCAATAGACAATAATAGGTCCATTGCAGCAGCAAAGTGATTGTTCTTTACTAACAAAAAACATTCTCGCAGTAGTAAGGAGTCATACCCGAATAAGTGTTGAAAAGATGCAAAGTCGTACCGGCTGGTCAATACATCAGCAGATAACCAATCTCCCATCGATAACATTGTATCCAGTAGCCCAGTCGTACATAGCAGGCCTAAATGAGAAGATGCATGACAATGGGGCAAAATATCGTAATAAAACTCCTGAGCAACTTTATAATCACCGGCTTGATAAGCATATTCGGCACAACGATACTTAAAAATTAGGTCGTCAGTGCCAGTACAAACACCAGCTACAGGTGCAAACAACAAGCAAAAGCTACATATCAATGCTTTCACATCACTCCACGGTCACCGATTTTGCGAGGTTACGAGGCTTATCGATATCGCACCCACGTGACTTGGCAATATAATATGCAAGTAATTGTACTGGAATAGTTGCAATGATTGGTTGTAATGCAGGGTGTACATCCGGCACTACGATGAGATCATCGACCATATCACGCATCGATTCATGCCCATCCGCAACAACCGCGATGACCGGAGCATGCCTCGAACGAACTTCCTGAATATTGGAGATATTTTTCTGCAAAATATGTTCCTGGGTGGCTAAAAACATACATGGGCATTTCTCGGATATCAGTGCAATCGGACCATGTTTCATCTCGGCTGCGGGATATCCCTCAGAGTGAATATATGAAATCTCTTTTAATTTGAGCGCCCCCTCAAGCGCGATTGGAAATAACGACTGCCGGCCGAGAAAAAGCATATCGGTATATTCAGCGTACTTTTCTGCAATTTTTTTGATATTGTCGCTCTGTGATAAGGTCTTTTTAACCGCATCTGGTAACATGCGTAAAGCCTCAACAAATCGTATACCATCATCAAAAGACATGTCTCGTATACGTCCAAAATATAGTGCTAACATCGCAGCTACACAGATCTGCGCAGTAAATGATTTCGTTGAAGCTACTCCGATTTCCGGACCAGAATGTTGGTAAATTCCACCTTCTGATTCACGTGCGATGGATGAGCCAATAACATTGGTAATTGCCAGCGTCCGGAAGCCCTTACGCTTTGCTTCCTGTAGCGCCGCTAACGAATCAATAGTCTCCCCAGACTGGGAAATGATAAAAACCAATGTATTCTTATCCAACGGTGCATTTCGGTATCGAAATTCTGAAGAATACTCGACCTCAACTGGTATACGTGCATATCTTTCAATGAGGTATTCAGCTTCTAAACAAGCGATCCAAGCAGAACCACATGCACATAATAATATCCGATCCACTTGCCGCAATTCATGCGCACTCATGCGTAATCCACCGAATCTCGCCGTGCTATAATCATCAGAAAATCGGCCACGCATCGCATTTTCCAGAGCAACCGGCTGTTCAAAAATCTCCTTCAACATGAAGTGCTCGTATGGACCCTTATCGGTGTCCTCCACTTGCCAGTCAAGTTCACAAGTAACAGCATGTACATTATCATTTCCCAATGTAATAATTGAAAAATCATCCTTCGTTAGATGAGCGACTTCTCCATCATTTAAATAAACCACACTGCGTGTATGCTGAACAATAGCAGAAGCATCACTCGCAACAAATATTTCATTATCTCCGATACCAATCAACAAAGGTGAGCTTTTACGCGCAACCACCAGTTCTTCCGGGCATTCTTTGCACAAAACAGCTAACCCATATGTGCCACGAACATGAAACAGGGCCTTTTGCACACTCTTAACAAAACGATTTTCACGATCTTTTTCTTTGTTGTAATGGTACTCTATCAGGTTGCAAAGTACCTCAGTATCGGTATCAGAAGAAAATTTAAATCCATGCTTTAAAAGAAAACTTTTAATGGGTATGTAGTTCTCAATAACCCCATTATGTACGATATTGAATAAGCCGTGTGTACTTTGCTGAGGATGAGCATTTTTTTCAGATACCGCACCATGTGTTGCCCAACGAGTATGTCCAATTCCAGTATGTCCGCCTAAATGCAGCTCATTTACTGTATGGGCCAAGTTACTTACACGTCCGACTCGACGAACTACTTGAAACCCAGTATTCATTACCGTTGCAATCCCAGCAGAATCATAACCGCGGTACTCCAACCGAGTTAGACCTTCGAGCAAAATTTGTACCGCCCCCCTATCACCAACATATCCTATGATTCCGCACATATCTTGGCATGATTAAAAAATGCTAAGGATTTTTCGAGCTAAAATTTATACACGTAATTTTGATCTTTATTACTTCAAATCCAGTGTAACGATGTTCTCGATGTGCCGCGTTTGCGGGAACATATCAACTGGCTGTACATCGCTGATCTTGTACCGTGCTTTGAGTATCGCAATATCACGCGCTTGCGTATCAGGAGCACAAGAAATGTATACAATTTTTTTCGGCAAAAATGTTAATAATTGTTCAATAAAATCCTTTCCACATCCCGCTCGCGGAGGATCGATCAGAACACACGTATTCTCCGACGCAAATGGAACATTAACAAATATTTTAGCAGCATCACCGGAAATAAAATCGGCATTTCGAATATCATTAATTTTGGCATTTTCTCGCGCCAATTTAATCGCATCATCATCTATTTCGATCCCGTATACTCGCTTAAAGTATTTTGCAGCATATATCCCGAATGTTCCAACTCCACAGTAAGCATCTATTAAAAAATCACATCCTTGGCCAGCATGTGCTGCATAATCGAGCATCTTGGGTAAAAGATACGGATTATTTTGAAAAAATGATCCCGCTTTAAACGTAAATTTGTACACACCAACATCCTGTTCAACACACGCATTGCTGTTTGTTTCGACACCATTGAATGTATCGCGTAGTAATATCGTTCCTCCACGTTTTTTCGTACGGGCAGATGAAAGAACATCCTGCCGAATTTTGGGCAAAACACTATTTATCCCAGCTGTAGCAATCAAACATTCTGGAATATCGGTGATCTTTTGCCGACATCCGTAGCTCAAAAAACCAATACTGAATGTTTCTTCTGAACGAAATCTCTGAAAATGTGGGGTAATTTTTGAGCGATAATGGTATTCATACTCCGAAGATAAACATTCATTAACCGGAACATCAATCCCGCCCAATTTTAAAAGTAATTCATGAACATGTGAACGCTTTAATCGTAATTGTTCAGGATACTGCATATGTTGGTATTGGCAACCGCCGCATGAACCAAATAATGGACAACGTGGCTCTACACGCTTGTCAGAGGGTACCAGTACCTGGAGTAAATCAGCCTCTGAGTAATTTTTATGTATCTTGAATATTCTGGCACGTACGCGCTCACCGATACATACGAATGGGACCATTATCACCCAATTATTCACACGGCCAATACCAAGTCCAAGATTAGTAATTGCAGTAATATCCAGCTCAACCTCATCATGATATTTAAACGGAGGCACGGTGAAATTTTCAGATATTTCGGGACTCACAACGCGATACAAAAGCACTAAATCAGTTTTTCAATGCAAAATTTAGCGTACCTTTACGTGGACAAAACATCTAATACCTCAGTAAATTTCCACTATAGTTTATTTTGTACTTTATTTTCTGATAAAAAATCTTACACTGGACGTGATGGATGACCTTAAAAATACGCTTGGTATCGATAAGTGCGGACATAATATTTCACTAACCGCAGAAGATATCGCAGCGATAAAAAACCAATTAATGCAATTAGGGCAGCCAACCTCTACCGAAATATTCGAGGTTCTCGGTAAAAATAAACAACCCAAAAATATCGAGCGCGCACCGGTAGATATAAGAATTGAGAACTTCCTAAACGAATTTCTTAAAGATACAATCGAGAACAAACAAACATGGTTACCCAAAACAACATTCGTTTGTCGAAAACATGGGGTTTCTCGGATATTGTCATTGCCGGAAGACGCAGATGAATTTCACTCAGAATATGTCGATAGCTATCGTGTATATCAGGGAATATTAAATAATCCATCAACTGATAAACGCACAACAGCAAAATCATTCCATATAGTTGAAGGTGGACCAATAGTACAAATCGATAAAATTGAAGTACCTAAAATCGCGTTTGCTAATATGCTTAAACTGGCATTCAACCCACCGGATGATATGCTAATTTTGCCTTTCTCTTCCAAACAACAGACCAAAGCTAAGCTATTTGTATCAGCATACCTTAAACCAACCATCTGCCCAGGTGTACCTGGAATAATGTCCGAAAAAAACATGGAAATACGGATGTTTGTGCCTGGTAGTTTAGTGAGTATATTGGACTGCACAGAGAGTATATTCGGTAATGCAGGATCTCCGTTTATACCGAAGAACGATGCAGCAATGGACCCACAATTATGGTCAGGTTATACTGGATGTATAGTATTTGCACCACAACTTAGACATGTAACAAAAAAAGCATTAGGGTTGCCCCATGTTTCGGAAGCAACCGAGCGTCAAAAACGTGAAGGTATGTGCTGGGAGGATGAAAACGAGATTTATCATGATGGACAGCCATTCCGTGTAGTCGCTAGAACTGGTGGTAATGTAATAGTATCTATCGTAGCAGACAGCTACAACGGATATGGCAAAAAAGAGGTAAAGACGCAAATATCGTACGCAGCAAACATGTATGGATTGTGCGAAGAGGAACATTCTGGTGGAACACTCGTATTTCCACAATATAACCTCGGGGATGAATTCAATCATGATAAATTTTTAGGAGCACAGACAACATTCAAGGATCTAGTTGATATAAATGTTTCAAATATGGAGCTCCAACCAGGTGGATATGCAATTGATAAAAATTACCCGAATATTGTTTATGTCCCTGGCACTGCAACATTTTGTTTACCAAAATTACAAATTTCTTGGCAGATGCACGATGCTGAGCAGACACTATTGTTTGAATTGGGCAAAACGTATGTTTTACCAAGTGGATATCAGATACATCTGGAAAAACCAGTTGGAGAGGACATGCGCTGGAAAATGATCGGTACTCACCCAGATACAATATTTTGCTACAAACCAGCTACAGTATCCGGTGGCGGGAAATCCGAAATCGCTAAGCCATTATCTGATGCGATAATTCATGGCCCGATGGTCATAACAGACTATAAAAAAGATTTTCAACTAGCAGACGAAATTTTACATCGTGATTATTCAGATCGATTTATTGATAAGAGCATAGTGGATGACAGAGGTATACTTTCTGAAAAACGTACTTTAGGTTCGGTAATAAAGCTGTTAAATTTTAATACAAAATACACCGAAGAATATAATAACTGGTTAAAAACCATTCCGGCACACATCAGAGAATTAGTGTTTGCAATAAAAACTTTTTACAAACCGTCTTGGGGAGATAATTGGCAACAATATTTTTCGGTAGATATTATTAATGGGCAATACGGGAATGAGCTAAAATACAAGCAGGAGAATTTATCCGAACAGTATGTACGTATCGGGTATACACCTGACAAAAATTGGCGAAAATTTTCTTTACGTGATGATTTTCATCCGGCTTTTAAACTACAGCTCGCAGATGATATAACAACAACCGTCACGATACCAGCAAAGGGTATTTTGGGATTAAGTATAGAAAATGATTCTTTATCTGTTAAATTTGTAAAAAATTGTGAATATCGACTATACCAACGTCCAGATGAAGCAGTAGTCCCAGGATATGACCACGAAACTGAGTATGAAATTTCACAGCCAAATACATTTACGTGTAACTATAAGCCATTAACACGCGCAGATGTTCAAAATATCATAAATAATCGTATACAGTTTGAGAAGTATACCTCTCCGATGAAAACTTTACTAACAAATTTTGTAAACGATCCAAGCGCTCCACAATATATTGTCTGCCCATCTGAGTTACGTGTCATGCCAAGCGGAGAGATTTCAAAAAATAAACGATACCTTCAAAATCGACAGGATATCACCAATCATGAAGCAGTATATCTTTCGAAATTGGCGGTTAAATTGCACAAAAAGTTACCACATATCGAGAGTGTAAAATTTCCGGTGCAAGCAATCTTAAGTGGAAGACGAAATAATCCACCCGAACAGGGAGTACGTCCACTAAGTGTGTACAGCCCGTTGCATTATATGGACTTACCAGAATTGTTCATGGAGTACATATCCAGTATGACCGGGAAATCTCCATCTACCACAGGTGCAGGATTAGAAGGTGCAATGACAAAGGGCCCATTCAATCCTCTGAGTTTCATATACGATCTAAATAATGCCTTATTGTCATTCATTTTATGTGATTTTCATGGATTCTTATCATCTGCTGGATATGTCGGTCCACACTTCGTAGTCGAACATGATATAACATACATCTTACCTGAAATATGGTCACGTATGCAGGCACATGAGCGAAATCCACGCTTTCTGATTGAACATGAATATCTCGAAAAATGCAATGATTTTACATATGAGGGGCGTAATATTCCATTCAGTCGGCTTGGATATCGAATCTCCAAAAAATTTGTTAAAATATTTGCAGGACGTGTATTATCTTTCCCAGATTCGTTGTTCACAGACGATATCCTTCACCCAGAAGATCAGGATAAAGATATCTTCGTAGACAGCATGGATAATATCACTGAGTCACACAAAAATGCAGCGAATATCATACTAGACAGCGGAGAAATTGAAAAAGCGATACCACCGCTAATGACTCTACTTTACATAATGCGCGATGGATCACATGACGGTATGAATTTATCATCTGAACGATTCCGTAGCATGTTCAACAGACAGAACGTTCTTAGCAGCAATTGGTATCACGCACGATTAGAAAGCAAGCAACAAAGCTATATTGAGCACCTGAAAAATGGGCAAAAATATTTACAAGAATACATCAGTGCACACGAACTTAGCGAGGATGTTAGCGATTTTGAACAAAATCTCAATTGGACAAATGATGAATTAGTCCGCGTCACTTCTCCGGACTATATAAATCGTTTAGTGGGAACAATCGGGAGATGAAGAAACAATTTTAGGTAAGATCTTCGCTGTTTAAGATCTTGCCTAATTATCCATAATACCAGCGTCTGGTTGCAAGCAACCAGACGCGTCCTTTTTTAGAAAATTTTATCTTGTACTACCGATTTTCGATATACGATTTAAATCGGCTTGAAACAGCATCCCAGTTGACAACTCGCCAGTACGCTTCGATATATTCCGTCTTGCGATTATTGTATTTTAAGTAGTATGCATGCTCCCAAAGATCTAGCAGTAGTATCGGGTATCCAGCACGTTGTACATGGTTGACCATCAGTGGATTATCATGATTGGATGTTGAGCATATAAACAATTCATCTCGCTTTTCTAAGCCCGCACATAACCATGTCCAGCCAACCCCTAGGTGGGATAATGCCGATTTTTCGACCTGCTTCTTGAGCCCATCTAAACCACCAAATGCTTGTACAACCGCGTCCGATAATAAACCAACCGGAGTACTCGCTCCACCAGGGGATATCATTCTCCAAAACAGATCATGATTGTAGTGCCCACCAGCATTGAACCGGACACGCGAACGAAAATCATCACTGCCTGGCAGTGTATCGATCTTAGCAATGAGCTCTTCTAGTGAAGAAGGAGCATGAATACCATTTTCTGCCAAAAGGCTGTTTAATTTATCGATATAAGCGGCATGATGTTTATCATGGTGTAGATGCATCGTTTTTTCATCAAAATTTGGCTCCAGAGCATCATATGGATATCCAAGTTCATTTAATCTATAAGACATCATAACCTCCATTATATAAACCTGACGGGGACGAGCCCCCGTTGATAAATCTGAAATATAAAAACGACTAACGTGAATAATCACGCAAACGATCAAGTGCGTTCAACACAGCGCTTGTACCATCATCATCGTTATCTCGCGAACTTTTACCGAGCATAAAACCAGCAGATTTTACATCATGTATAGACTTGATTCCGCTTTTCCACGCATTAACAAACATTTTCGATAATGCATGTAGATTAGGAGCCGCTAAAAACAGCCGAATCGATTGTGCCTGATCTATCCACTGCTGAACAATGGATGCCTGTGCAATCAATACCTCGGTATCAATCATAAACGCAGTACAGTATAAATTTTTAATATCATCCGAAATCTCATCAATTGCAGCTAATTCACCCTCAAAATAACGAATCTGCTTATGTATCTCTTTGTTCCAGAATTCATGTTTTTTCAGCGTATTCACTAGTTCTTGGCTAATTACCATCATCTCGTGGTTACCAGAAAGTGTCTTAGTGAAAACGTTACGTGTAGCCGGGGTAAGGCCAGGATAACATCCCATCAAACGTGATATTTTTCTGGTCGGAGAATTGGCATTTAGATAAGCATTTCGTATGCCATACTTCTTTAAATCCTGTCTAATATGGTCCCAATCAAGCGCAGTTTTCACTCCCTTTGGGGCAAAATCCATGGGTAATTTCCCGAGTTTCCATTCAGTATCGTTATAAACTGGACAAGGACCTGATTTCTTGGCCAATGCAATCGACTCTTCAATCGTGTCGTATGAAAGATGCTCGAAGCATTCATTAATAAATTTTAATGTTTGCTCACTGTTGAATGGCAAATTTTTATGATAAAGTGCATTTTGGAATCCCATGATGCCAAGCCCGATCGCTCGATACTTTTCAGCAAATATACGAGATGCTTTCGTTGGATAAAAATTGACATCAACAATCGAGTCAAGTGCACGCACCGCTATACGCACAGTTTCTCGCAATTTTTCATGATCAAGTGTACCATCTTGGCGCAAATGTTTACTAATATCTAACGAACCTGTGTTACACACTGCGGTTTCATCAACAGATGTGTTCAGCACGTGCTCTAGACACAAATTTGGAGAATGAATAACCCCATTTTTGCACATATTCGATCGGTTACAGGTGTCCTTAAACGCGATCTTTGGATAGCCCGTCTCGAAGATTCTTTGCATGATTTTTTGCCACAATTCCGGTGCGGATAAACGCTTGGAGAATATTTCTCCATTGATCGCTTTTTTTTCAAACTCCAGATAAGCTTTTTCAAATTCTTCACCGTACAGATCGTGCAGGCTCCTTACATCTGCTGGATTAAATAATGTCCAATCTTCATTTTCTTCCAGCCGTTTCATGAACAGATCGGGTATCCAGAGTACAGTCCCTAATTCTTCGCTATGTACACCGGCATAGCTACTCTTCTTTTTATAATCAATGAAATCTTGAACATCACAGTGCCAGATCTCCAATGCTGCTATTCCACGCCCGCGTCTGCGTTCCGTTCCTTGGTTCGCAACCGCTAATTGATGCTGATGAAGCTGCAAAAAGGGGATTATCCCGGGAGAATCACCTCGCGTACCCTTTATCCTCATTCCATGTCCACGGACATTTGTCCATGATCCACCTACGCCACCTCCCCACTTCGAGATAAACGCATTGTCCGCAATACCACGCCCCATGATACTCTCTAAATCATCTTCTATGTGGTAAACATAACTTGCACACATCTGTGCCTTTGGCGTTCCTGCGTAGTATAACGTCGGAGTTGATAAACAAAAACGTCGATCTTTCAATAAATTGTACAGAGCAATGACATCATCTTCCGAACGATCCTTTGTCAGAAACACGCCCATAGCAACACGCATCCAAAGCATCTGCGGGGTTTCCAAAATTTTCTGTTCTCCATCACGCAATAGGTAATTTTCGACCAAACTTTGTAGGGCAATCGCATCGAACTTGAAGTCAGCACATACATCAAGCACAGTGGCTAGCTTACCGAGATCATATTTCAACATGTCCTTATTAAGCAGACCGGACTTCACACCGTACTTAATATATTTTTCAAACACTGCTATCTGCTTCTCACGCAATCTATCCATGCCGTCGGTCATGCAGTGCCAGTCAAAAATTTCTTCATACAAATATGACAGTTGTATACGAGCGGCAAAAATCGCAAATCCAGGATCCTTCTCAATCAACCCACGGGCATTTTCAATGATCCGTTCTCTAAGAGTCTGATTATCAATCTCATTTACTATTCCATCGCGCAATGACCCAACGACCTCATCATGCGTCAAATGCGAATCAATCCCTTCATGTGCAAACATTATTCGTGCCTGCAAATCAGATCCATCCCATAAGAAGCTCTCGCCATCGCCCTCTTTTATTAAGATTATTGATTCTTGATATCCTGCATCACCAGAAGATTCTTCCAATGTGTCAGCACGCATACGGGCACGCTGAGCACGGTATAAAATATATGCTTCTGCGACTTTGAAAAAACCTGCACGCATGAGTTCTTCCTGTACAGCATTTTGAACATCCTCGATATCGACAAAAGATAGTCCAGCTTCGATGATATTGCACGTCACCGCATCTGCAATCTTGGCAGCTGGCGCAGGGTCCTGATTAACTGACAAAAATGCTTGAGCAACCGCATGCTCAATTTTCGATTTATTCCAAGGCACGACTTGTTTATTCCGACGAATGAGCTTTATCGTCGGGCTACAACGACAAGAATTGTTATAATCTTCACGCTCAAGACGCTTTTTCATGACGAAACTACGGGCAATATCGTTCCTCTCATTGCGCACTAAGATTTCCTCAATTATATTATCAAGCTCGCTGCTGCTCAGTGTGTGGGTTTTATATTTCGTACTTTCCAGCGCAACAGCTGATACCATATTAGCAACTAGCTGCTTATTCTCTTTCGTGAAAATATCGGACTCTCCACGTGATAAGCAAACATTCGTCAGTGCTTCACCAATCTCCCGCGCAACATTGGCAAGATTACATTCTGGATGAGCATCTTTTGCAACGACTATCTTCTCCCAACGAAAATTCGGTTTTTCCTCATTAGGGGTAGAAATTAAACGTTTGAGTTCCAAATTTTCCTTCGCGTCTATAAACATGATTTCTGAATTAAATTTTAATAAACGAACAGTCAACTATTCGTGGCAAAATAAAAAAGATAAAAAATTGGCTGAGCAAAAAAACCTCTACCCAGCCAACTTCATAAAATATCCTAACAAACAAATTTAACTAGCTTTCGCACATTCACAAAGCTCGTTGGTATCAAAACACAAACTTGTACGCATTTTGAACTCCGCTTGTTTACCATCGTTCCATTGCTGCACCGGACGTAGATAACCAACAATACGTGAATATATCTCCGTTTTCTTTCCACAATGTGGACAAACCGATTGCTCACCAGATAAATAACCATGCTCTGGACAGATCGAAAAAGTCGGGGTTAAAGAATAGTACGGCAATTTATAGTTTTGGGCAACCTTCCGGACCAACTCCTTTACGACATTCTTGTCCGATATACGCTCACCGAGGAATAAATGTACAACTGTACCACCAGTAAATTTCGTCTGTAATTCATCCTGATGATCCAACACCGCGAACAAATCATCGGTATAATTCACCGGTACATGTATTGAATTTGTGTAATACGGCACATCGTTATCATCTCTTTGTCTATCCTCATTGGCAGCTAAAATGGCATTCCCAAAACGACTTTTATCTTTTCTCGCCAATCTAAAAGAGGTGCCTTCAGCCGGGGTAGCCTCGAGATTATAATGGTTACCAGTCTTTTTCTGATACTCCAAAATTTTAGCACGCATAAAATCCAACACCTCAAGTGCGAATGCTTTGCCCTCCGGTGTTGTGATATCCTTTTTCAGGAAATTCAAACATGCCTCGTTCATGCCGACCAACCCGATCGTTGAAAAGTGATTCTTCCAATACTTTCCAAAACGTTCAAAGATATGTTTGAGATAAAATGTCGTATAAGGATATAAATTAGACGCTGTCAATTTCTCCAACAGCTCACGCTTAATTTCCAAACTTTCACTGGCGAGATCCATCAAATTTGATAGACGTGATAAAAACTCTTCCTTAGATTTCGACAAAAACCCGATTCTTGGGAGATTGATAGTAACAACTCCTACACTACCGGTCAAAGGATTAGCTCCAAACAACCCACCTCCGCGTTTATCGAGTTGAGTATTATCGATACGCAAACGACAACACATCGAGCGTGAATCTTCCGGATTCATATCCGAATTGATAAAATTCGAAAAATAAGGGATACCATACTTACCGGTCATTTCCCAAAGTCCATCGAGATTAGGATTATCCCAATCAAAATCCTTGGTCAAGTTGATGGTTGGGATTGGGAAAGTCATTATTCGTCCACGAGCATCCCCGTTGGTCATCACCTCAAATAATGCTCGATTAAAAATATCCATCTCATTCTGGAATTCAGAATATTTATTCTCCTTCATCTCGCCACCGATAATAACCGGCTCATTTGCCAGGTGCTTCGGACAAAACAGATCAAGTGTAATATTAGTGAATGGGGTTTGAAATCCAACCCTGGTTGGAACATTAATATTAAAAACAAATTCCTGTAACGCTTGTTTTACTTGTTCAAAGGTCAAATTATCAAAACGAATGAAAGGCGCAAGCAAGGTATCAAAATTCGAAAATGCCTGTGCACCTGCAGCTTCTCCCTGCAAGGTATAAAAGAAGTTCACAATTTGGCCAAGTGCTGTACGCAAATGTTTTGGTGGACGAGCTTCAATTTTACCAGACACCCCACAAAATCCTTCACGCAACAAATCCGCCAAGTCCCAACCAACACAGTATACTGATAATTGATTGAGATCATGTATATGAAAATCACCCGATTCGTGAGCATCGCGTATGCGTGATGGATAAACACTGTTCAACCAATACGTCTGACTTAATGCCCCGGACAAATAATGATTCAACCCTTGTAAAGAGTAGCTCATATTGCTGTTCTCACGTACCTCCCAGTCCGCACGGGAAATATATTGATTAATTCTCTCAATTTCGGCCTGCTTAGCGATTTCCGGCAAACGATTCCTACGATCGCGTGCCAAAATAAATGTTTTGGCAGTTACATGATATCTAGATAGCATCAATGTCTGCTCGATAAAATCTTCAATCTGGTCGATACTTGGCTCATTATTCGGACAATATTCCCAAATTTTGGCAATTACTTCACGTGTGAGATCCCATGCGACCTCCGATCCGTATTCATGTGTCGCCTTCCCAGCCTCAAACAAAATCTGGTAAATTTGACCATGAAGCATGACCTCACGTGACACTTCTTGGACCACACCACACGAACAATCTCTTTTCCTTGTTTTCTCCATGACTATAAAAATTTTAAGTTAAATTGTACACAATAATAC
>JAIDVZ010000196.1 GCA_029059365.1 Opitutales bacterium
AAATTTAATGGTATTTCTGCGGTAAAATTCGCTGTAAATCGGCATTTACCTAACCAAGAATCAATGTCAGGACGGCAAAAAGCAGACGCTTTGCAAAACATTTATGAAATGATTTCATGTTCGGATTTATCAATCATACACGAATCCATGTTAGATGAAGTTGCCCAATTGTGTAACCTTGATAGACGTGCCATTGGACAAGATTTCGATACTTTTTTGAAGCGCAAGCGATTTAATCATCCCCTACCGATCCAACAAGCATCGGTGTCAAAAGATAAAAACATAACCAAGTTAGACAGTGCTGAATCTCAATTATTGGCAATTTGTTTGGATAATTCAAGTTTAGCTAAAAAAATCAGCGACATTTTAGACTGTGAAATTTTGTCATCTTCCAACTCCCAGGAAGGAAAATTATTGCTTAAAGTATTAAATGAAGCACGAGAAGGACTATGGGAAGGAATCAACTCGTTAAATAATTCAGAACTATTTTCAGAAGAAGAAAAAAATTGCGCTTATTCAGTTTTTGCTGAGAACGATGCGACAGAAAATTTAAAAGAATTGATAAATTCATGCCTAAAAACTGTATATTTACGCTTCTATAAAGAAAAAATAAATCAGTTAGATGAAAAAATTAATAAAATTTCTCTTGACGAGAAGGCAACGATAAGAGACTATCACCGTGATAGAATGTGCTTGCGTCAACGGATGATATCCTTTCCGCAAATAGATTCAGTAAATTAGTTATTTTTGATGAGTGGTTCAAAAAAAAGTAGCGCTGGTGCTAGTGATGATCTTAATTCACGCATACAATCGTTAATCCGTATAGCTCGCGAATCTGGATATATAGCACTGCAGGATATCAACGAGGTTTTACCGAAAACAATAACAGGCCCGCAAGAAATCGAGAATGTTATGGGTATACTCGAAAGCTTGGGGATCGAGATACTCGATGCTGACGAGATCGAAGAGCATAACAGTAAGATACAGGATGAGCTTAAAGAGGCTGAAAATAATACGAGCGAAATTATTGAGGACCCTGTTCGCATGTATTTGCGCCAAATGGGCCAAGTTCCCCTGCTTACTCGCGACCAAGAAGTGGCGATTTCGAAACGAATTGAGCGTGAAGAGCTCAAAGCACAGGATGAATTGTTTTCGATACACTTGACTGCTAAGTTTCAGATTGAACTAGCGGAAAAATTATTACAACGAGAGGAACGATTTGATCGAGTAGTACTCGATAAAAAAATCGAAAGTCGAGAAGCATATTACAAGATGCTTGCACGCGCGGTACAAGATAGTAAAATGCTGCTGGAAAGCGTTGAATCGACATGGGCAGCAATTAATCAATCAGAAGATCCAGCCGAAATAAAAAAACTTCAGTTTCGATTGAAACAATTTCAGATGCAATTGAAGACCGTATTGAAGCGTTTTTGTTTTAAGATGAAGATCTTCGAGGGTCCATTGCAAAAATTGAAACCAGATATCCGGCAAATTGAGCAGCTGTATAAAGATCTTGATAGTGCATCCAAAACTGAAGATAAAACCGATCCGATCTATCAAAATACAGTAACAAGGATCAATAAGGCACTGAAAAATTTTGAATTAAAATATGAAACAGATCCGAAACGTCTAGTCGAGATAATACATGCTTTTCGTGAACATATGAAAGCAGCTTATCAGGCAAAACGTGAGATGGTGGAAGCGAATTTGCGCCTGGTAATAAGTATCGCCAAAAAATATACAAATCGTGGGCTATCGTTCCTCGATTCTATTCAAGAAGGCAATATGGGGTTAATGAAGGCGGTGGAAAAATTTGAATATCGCCGAGGATATAAATTTTCAACATACGCCACTTGGTGGATTCGGCAGGCAATTACTCGTTCGATCGCTGATCAAGCACGTACAATTAGAATACCTGTACACATGATCGAAACCTTAAATAAGGTTATGCAGGCCCAAAAACAATTGATCCAAGAACTTGGACATGAGCCAACTGCAGAAGATGTCGCGAAAGAGGTGAAGATGCCTGTTGACCGCGTACAAGTCATTATGAAAATGGCTCAACAGCCGATGTCTTTACAAAATCCGGTTGGAGATGGTGAAGATTCGAGTTTTGGTGACTTTATAGAAGATAAAAGTGCAGAAAATCCGTATGACATGACTGCATTTAGTCTATTACGCGAAAAATTGGGATCTGTATTGGATACTTTGACTGAACGTGAACGTGAGGTATTAAGTTTGCGGTTTGGGCTTAAAGATGGGTACAGTCGTACCTTAGAAGAAGTTGGACAAATGTTTAATGTTACACGGGAAAGAATTCGTCAAATCGAGGCCAAGGCCTTGCGGAAGATGCGTCACCCTACCCGCATGAGACAATTAAATGGGTTCTTCAATAATGAACTCCAGAGCAAAGGACCAGGTTTCGATGATTTTACTTTACAATAATGGATTATTTCTCTAGTATATTGCACACACTAGGGTTTTGTTTTGGCAAACTTCGAGGAGAGTATCTGTTTTGACGAAGAATAATTACGAGTTTAATTCTTTGAGTGATGATTGGAGCGATCAGTCGTCTTATATTTGGTCTGAACGGAGTGGTCGGAAATATCTATTGGATGTTTCCAAGGAGATTGAGCGATTTTATAACCTCTATATCAGGACAAGGTATATCGCAAATCATCTAGATTTCATATTTGCGAATATGCGCTGGAAACACCTCTCAAGCTATGTTCAAAGTTTGAATGGTGAACAGGGAGAAAGTAGCGTTAATATAAGCACATTTCATTGTAACCCATTAAATATCGCGTTTACATCGATTTTTGGGTTCATTGAAAACATTTTTGAGATATCGATTAAAAGCGAGTGTACTTTCCCAACTTTGACGTATTTTAAGCTGCATCAGTTGATCAATAAGATGGTTCTGAATCAGCAAGAAGGGATGTATTCGATGGATTCCGGTGACTGTGTTTTAGCCGTTTGTCATTTTAAGAACCTTGTTGCTACAATCAACGAGGTTATGACACTGCTCACAGCTTTAAAATCCGATGCGCAACTGCCAAAAGGAAAAGCATCAGAAGATTTTTTGAAAGATTTTAATATTGCACTTTTCGATTTGCGCGAACTTTCGTGGCAAGCAGTGTCATTTTGCGATTCTTTAGCCGAAAGCTAAAATTAGATAGTTGACCCTAGAGATTAATTAGTTAGAATACGTCAACCATAATCCGAGATACGTATTTGTGTGTAAGTAAAAAGAATTGGATGAGGAAAAGATGTCAAACGAAGATAGTCAACTTGTTGATAATGATACAGTTAGTTCAATAATCAACAAATTTAAGCAAGAACATTCCGCAGGGAACTTTGATGGTTCCAAGGTTAAGGGTGTCACTAATAATACTGAACCTTTGGGCGATAAAAATGCGAATACAGCCGAAACACAGTTAAAGGAAGGAAAAGAAAGGACAGCAGTTGAAGAATTAATTGAGGCAATCAAAACGCCTGAGATATACAATAAATAC
>JAIDVZ010000197.1 GCA_029059365.1 Opitutales bacterium
TGATATTTTTATTTAATTGCGACATTACTTCTAACAAATTGGAATTTTCAGACTTTTTTAAGGCGTTGGGAAATTCTTCTGATATCGTTCTAGAACATAGGCTACTTAACCCACTGATGTTATCAACCTCTTTTGAGCATATCGCAAAAGCTATCTTTTTAATAAAATCAATGTCTTTTGGCCATTTTTCTTTCCACTCACATTCAATACCTGCCTATCCATCAAATGGATTTTGTCCTCCTCTTTCATTATTCGCTTTTTCCTGAAGATATTGAGATATTGCAGTACAAATACATTCTTTAAAATGCTTTCTAATCCTTCGTATACTTTTTTATCGATTATAGGGCTATTATCACCCAAATCTTGCTTAACCTGTACCCCGACTCTAAGCCAATATATTATAACATTATCCCCGTTATTGTCCCATTCTGCATCAGCAATTTCGAAACATTTTCTTGTTATCTCTTTGTTTTCTTTTGTTTTTTCTTCGAACATCAGGTAATTTCGAACACAATCGCAAATCTTCCCTAATTTTTCTTTTGGGTCGAAATCAATTTTTTTCCCTAAAGGTTCGTTTTTACCCTTCAATATGCTCCACAGTAAGTTTACAAACTTCAGATTTGGGATATCCTTATCTTTTTCCTCTTGTATTAGAGACAAAACCACTTCCAAACATCCATCCACATCAAAGTCTAAAATTTCTCCCATCGATTCGTGCTTTTCTTTCGGGATTCTTTCCAAAATTTTTTGCAAAAATATTATAAAATCCTTACTTGGAATTTCGTTTCTTCTTAAATTTTCAAGCTCATTTTTGATGAAAGTATTTCTGTGCTTTGAAAAAATTTTCATGATCTCGATGAAAGCACCGGATGCAAAAACTTCTTTTGGTAAATTTGAAACTAAATAAACTGGGTTGGAATAATATTCCAAAATGCGTGTCGCTTCTTTTTTTTCTTCATTATTTTTTGCATGCAATATTTTTTGTGAAAGATCATTAACAACTAATTTGTTAACACCTACGGCATCATCGATAAATTTGTTCAAAAACTCAGATGCTTGTTTTAGCCTAAATGCAAACACTGCCATATTCCACCCTTGGCCAGAGAAAAAAGCTGCAAGGAAATAGCAAATTGAGCGCGAAAGTAGGCACCATTTTTCTAAAATCGATAACGAATTATTGTATTTATTGTATATCTCCGGCGTTTTAATTGCCTCAATTAATTCCTCAACCGCTGTTCTTTCTTTTCTTTCTTTTAGCTGTATTTCGGCTGTATTCGTATTATTGTCGCGCAAAGGTTCAGTATTATTAGTGGCTCCCTTAACCTTGGAACCATCAAAGTTCCCTGCGCGATGCTCTTGTCTAAATGTGTTGATTATTGAACTAACTGTATCATTATCAATAAGTTGGCTATCTTTGTTTGACATCTTTCCATCCCTCATCTAGTTTCTGGACTCGTCCCTTCCATCCATTTCTAACCAATAATAAAAACATTTACAAACATAAAGGCTAAAATTTTTGTTATGCCTGAAGTGGCTGTTCTGTTCGCATTTTTTCTAGCGCTTTATCAGCTTCATTGTGGATATATTTCTCAAAATTATCGAATTCTTCATAATCAATAAATGCAACTAAATAAGGAACTTCAAAACCAAGTACCTTGAAAATTAACCGAAATTGGTAAAGTGTTTTGTCATGAAGATCATCATTGTTATCTTTATCTTTAAGGCTCATCATACCCAATAAATTTGGGTATTTTTGTTGTACGTTTTCAAAAAATTTTTCTTTGATTGTATCGAAAATTATGCCAATTAGGGCGAGATCGCCTAAAATTTTATTATCGATTAGTTTTTCTGCTAATGCATTGCACATTTTTAGAGAGTGTTCAGAATTTTTGTTCCATTCTTCCTTGAGTGAATTGAGTTTATTTTTATCTTCATCTCCTTTTTCAGAAATTTTTGCTTCAACTTTTTCCCAAAACGTGTTTTCCGTCGTAACTTCAATTATACTTTTTTCAAAGCACGATCTGAAAGATTCATAATCCTCTTTTGAAACAATCGGCGAATTGGTATCTTCACCAAGTTTTGCTTTCAGCTCCATAGCATCGAAAAGGTGTTCTTGAATTTGTGAATTTGGGTTTTTAAAGCTTAAACGAGGCTCAATTATAGCCAAACAGGCCTCGGTTTTTTCTTTCGTTCTATTTTCAAACATCAAGCAATTATAGACTTTTTTAAGAAAGTCAGGACTATCCAGTACAGTATTTGGATTAAAATCTAAATTTTTATCCCAAAAATCACCTGGAATTGTTCTCGCCAGTTCTATAAATGTTTTATCCGGAATTTTGTTTCTTCTTAAATTTTCAAGCCCATTTTTGATACTTCTGTGCTTTGAAAAAAATTCGATGAAAGCATCGGATTCAAAAACTTCTTCTGGTAAATTTGAAACTAAATAAACTGGGTTGTAAAAATATTCCAAAATGCGAGTTGCTTCTTTCCTTTCTTCATTATTTTCCGTATGCAATATTTTTTGTGAAAGATCATTAACAACTAATTTGTTAACATCTATGGCATCATCGATAAATTTGCGCAAAAATCTGGATGTTTGTTCTAGCCTGAATGCAAACACTGCCATATTCCACCCTTGGCCAGAGAAAAAAGCTGCAAGGAAATAGCAAATTGAGCGCGAAAGTAG
>JAIDVZ010000198.1 GCA_029059365.1 Opitutales bacterium
GGACTAGATCATGTGCTTGCTAACCGGTATAATGTTAACATCCTTGTGCTTGATACAGAGGTGTATTCAAATACCGGCGGTCAACAATCGAAATCAACCCCGATCGGTGCGGTTGCAAAGTTTGCTTCGCAAGGAAAATCGCAACCGAAGAAGGATCTCGGTCGATTGGCAATGAGTTATGGACATATCTATGTTGCAAGCATTGCGTTGGGAGCAAAAGATACTCAAACGGTTAAAGCGTTGCAGGAAGCAGAGTCGTATGATGGTCCATCGCTGATTATCGCGTATTCGTCATGTATCGCTCACGGATATAATTTGCGTAATAGCCTTGATCAGCAAAAGAAGGCTGTTAATAGCGGATATTGGCCGTTATATCGTTTCGATCCACGTAAACGTGGGACTGAACAGCCAGCATTTTCTTTAGATTCTAGTACAGAAATCACGATTCCGTTGAAGGATTATATGAGCGGTGAAAATCGGTTTAACATGCTGATTAACAAAGACCATGAACGTGCTGAACAATTAATGCATGCAGAAGAGGCCCATATTCGTGAAAGAATGGAGTTCTATAAAAGACTTTCAGAAGGGAATATTTAAAAAATCAAAATCCACTTAACAACGACATCTCTCAATGCACGCATCCGCAAGTACGGATAATGTGTTAATTAGAGGGACGTTTTTGTATGTATCTGCCGTTACTGCTAATGGTATTTCTGTACATCCTAAGATTATCAAATCAACCCCAACGGAGATTAATTCGTCCATACTATCGATAAAATATCGCTCAGCTTCACGTAAATTTTGATACTGAAGTCCAGATTTTACCGCACAAATCCCAGCACTTACGGATTTTTGTAACTCACTTGTTGGGTAAATAATTGTCAAGTTTGCAGATTTTTTCCCAACAGACTGCTCATATATCTTTGCATGCACCGTCCCATCACTGCATAGTATCCCAATTTTACGAGCAACAGGGTAGACCTTAGTAATGTATTCAATAGTCTGGTCGATTAAGTTAATGAATGGCAAACTAGACTCTTTCTCAATTTGATCAATGACACAATGAGCTGTATTGCATGGTATACATCCGAACGTTGCTCCTGAATTTTTCAACATTTTAGCTGCATTTATAAAATAAGGTGCAAATGATACCGAACTTATTCCAGAAGCGTACGCTATTCTATTTGGTGCCTGAGTAGCCTGGTAAAGTAGCATTTCCGGCTCTTGCGAATCATCTGTGCAACCATATTCCAAGACTAATTTTTTTTCTATAAGATGGAGCAGTTCTATTGCTGCAGCAACTCCACATCCTCCAATCACACCAATTACTTCATGTGTAAAATTTGCCACACCGGAATTAAATGCCGTTTCCATATATGAGCAAGTTTTTTGTCAGAAATCTTATTGATCTGTGTAAAATATCAGAAAAAACTTGCATTTTCGAAATCGGTATTATTTATTGCGTCCTGTAAGGTTATGAAGGCAGTTATTATTACGCAAGGCAAGCAATTTAGCATAAACGAAGGTGACATACTATTTGTCGATCGTTATGTTGGCTCGAATGCCGGCGATACTATAAAGATAGAAATCGTACTAATTTTAGGTGAGGGCCAGGACGCTGTTATCGGGAATCCACTTGTTTCTGGGGCGACTGTTACTGCAAAAATCCTTGAAAATAAGCGGGCGAAAAAGGTCATGATTTACAAAAAGAAACGCCGTAAGGGTTATCAAAGAAAACGTGGGCACCGCCAAGAATTATCTGTAATAAAAATTGAAAAGATAACTGCATAATGTTGAGGAATTTGCTATGGCACATAAGAAAGGACAAGGGGCAGCTAAGAACGGACGTGACAGTAAAGGTCAGCGGCTGGGTGTGAAAAAATCCGGTGGTGAGAGCGTGCGAGCGGGCAATATTCTAATTCGTCAACGTGGGACGAAGTTTCATCCAGGGACAAATGTGGGTTGTGGAAGTGATTTTACATTATTTGCTCTCGTTGATGGTACTGTTTTATGGGATAGCGAGCATCGCCGAGTATCGGTTGTGCCAAATAAATAAACCCTTCAGCGAATAGTATGGGCTTCACCTCTGTGTTCGTGTTCATCGCCCTCATTGGGTCGATCTGCAACTCGATGATGCGGATAAAGTTGAGCTACGTGTTTTGGCTGGTAAGTAATGTCTATCTGTCTGTCCATAACTTCTTAATCGAGGAATATGCACAAGGTTTTTTGTTTAGCGCTTACTTGCTTACCAGTATTATAGGGTTGAGGAATGCTTTAAAAAACGACGGCGGATGGCTGGATAAATTTTCAGCATGAACGCATGATTTATGGATAAAGATAAGTTAGACAGGATTTTCGCGATGCAGGCTGAGCTTAATGCCCGTATCGGTGTCCCTCATGAAAATTTGACTGACCAAGAAAAAGCAACATGGATTCTTAATTATTCGCGTGCTCTTAGCCAGGAGGTCTCGGAATTAATTGATTCTGTACCGTGGAAGTGGTGGGCGAAATATCAAACGTTCGATATTCAAAATGCTAGGGTAGAGGCGATTGATATTTTGCATTTTCTGGTCTCAATTTTCCAAGTACTTGGTATGTCGGCGGATGACGTTTTTGAAGTATATTGCAAAAAAAATGCAGTTAACCATCACCGACAAGATACAGGGTACACGACAAAGGACAAGTCTGATTCCCGTGGAATATGATGTAAAGATCAGCTTTTTGGTTACGTATTATATTTGTGCGGCGCAGTTTGGGTAGCATCCTAGACCTCAAATTAGAGTTTCCATATAAGATTCTTGTTAGAGATGATGGATCATCTGATAACACTTGTCGAACTAATCGCGCGTCCTTAAATCGTTTAAATCTTTTACCTCATGTTGAAGGGACGAAATTGGACTATAAAATGTGAGTTTTTGACGCTGATTTGTTGCTTATAAGCCAGATTCTGTTGCGATTTTATTCGCTGTGTTCATTTATCTAACCACAATTTTTTGTGATTTCCCACTTGAGTGGGATGCGATGAACCCGATACTTTAACGGCGTGGCTACCTGGTATCCTATTCCATCTTGCACCGAATTGGGTTTGCCAAGCGCACATCATTACTGACGTACCGGTGCGCTCTTACCGCACCATTTCACCCTTACCCAAAATTTTGGGCGGTATATTTTCTGTTGCACTATCCGTAATGTATGTTATTGCATACATTCCCGTACTTTCGTACGGAATCCTACCACATTGGTGTCCGGACTTTCCTCTCACCATTTTTCAGATGAGCGAACACTCGCACAAATCAAGCATCAAAGAACTAAAAAATTTTAAAAAATACACGCTTTCCAGCTTGTACAACCATTTCACCCTTAGCTTTATCAAATTTTGCCTGATAATCGGTTAATCTTACACCGTCAATCTTTATCCCACCTTGCTCGATAAGACGTTTTAATTCTTTTTTGCTAGGGAATTTTTTACTCCAAAGCAGCGCGTCCAATATAGAGTTACAATTGTCAGGAATCTCGATACTTTCAATATCACTCGGAAGATTATTTTTTGAAAAAACAGATTCAAACTCATTTTTTTCATGTTCCGCGATATCCGGCCCAAAAAAACGAGATGTCAGGCTGTATGCCAATAATTTTTTACAATCCATTGGATGCATATTTCGTAATTCATCGATCTCAGCATTATTTTTAAGCAGGAGATATTTGTAGTAAGAATACATGGTTTCATCTGGTATCGACATAATTTTCCCGAACATGTCCTTAGAAGTATCGTTAAAGGAGATATAGTTATCATAACTTTTCGACATTTTTCGCTTTCCGTCTAGCCCGACTAAAATTGGCATAGTTATCACTGCTTGCTCAGGCTGCCCAGCTTCTTTTTGTAGTGCTCGCCCTACTAACAAATTAAATAACTGGTCACTGCCACCTAGTTCGACATCTGCATGCAATTTGACAGAATCATAACCCTGTAATAACGGATACAGGAACTCAACAATCGAAATTGGTGTTCCGGAGGAGTAGCGCTTGCTAAAATCGTCACGTTCGAGCATACGAGCTACTGTCATATGGCGTGCAAGTTGTAACGCATCTTCAAAGCGCATCTTCTCAAACCATTCGCTGTTACGTCTTACGGTTGTCCGGGTTTTATCCAATATTTTGAATGCTTGGTCTAAATAGGTTTTCGAATTATGCTCGATTTGTTCGCGTGACAATATCGGCCGTGTTTCGGACCTTCCGGTTGGATCCCCAATTATGGTGGTATAGTCACCTATTAACAGGATTGCTTCATGTCCCATATCCTGAAATTGCCGAAGCTTATTGAATACCACCATATGCCCGAAAGTCAGGTCTGGGCGTGTAGGATCAACCCCGAATTTTACTTTCAAATTTTTACCTGACTCTAGCTTTTTTTGCAGCTCTTCAATCCCAATTATTGTCTCCGAATTAAGCTGAATTTGTTCCAAGGCATCGCTTTTCATCCTGGGGAAAAGCAATACCAATTTTCAGCTTTTTCAAGATTTTTATTTAATATGCCGAATGGATCATCTAGAAAGAGTCAGAAAAATTTCTCTTTAAGAATGAATATTGTAGCAATTTTAGCCGGTGGGGTAGGCCAGAGAATGGGCATGAGTATGCCTAAACAGTTCTTGGTATTTGACGGTAAAACATGCTTGGAGCACACAATATCTCGTTTTAATAATGCTAAAAATATCGATCAAATCGTGATCGCAGTGCATCCTGATTGGATCAAATACGCGGTGGATTTGCTCAAGCGCTCCCAATTTGAGTGTCAAATTATCCCTGCTGGCAACAATCGTAGCCAATCATCGTACAATGCGCTTAATTTCATCGATCAGCATTTTCAATGCGATAATGTTCTTATTCACGATGCGGTTCGACCATTTGTAACTGATAAATTGATCGATTCCTGTTTAGTTGAGTTGAATAATTATGACGCCGTTACTGTAGCAGTCCCGGTTACTGAAACCGTAATTGGAGTGGACAATGGATTTATAAAAAATATCCCTGATCGCAGAGAACTATTTATCAACCAAACTCCACAAGCGTTCAAGTTTCAAAATATAAAACAGGTCTACGATATGGCTAATAACGAAAATCGTTTACTTGATGGATTTTCAGATGATTGCTCAGTTTTTCTGAAATATTTCCCTGAAAAAAAGATAAAAATTATCCCTGGTGAGTATAAAAA
>JAIDVZ010000199.1 GCA_029059365.1 Opitutales bacterium
ATATAAAACAAATGACGAAACAAAAACACACCATCCAAAAATTGACATTTTTATGAAAAAGATCGCAAATAATAGCGGAGAAAACCAGCTTGTACACAGCGATAATTTGAGAAAGAAGTGACAGCCCTTACTTATACAACATACTTCGCTTAGATTCATTAAACGATCATTCTGTAGTTTACGGTGCAAATAAACGATGCTTTGTCCAAGTACCTCAAGTACAAGACCCTGTAAAATCGCAAATTGTACAATTAAAATATAATCTAACATTGAACAATAAGCCAAAAATAGAAGTATTATCGCGGTATTCCAACTCACCAAATATGCCCAAAATCTCCTATTTTCCGTTTTAGCAAAAAATAAAATCGACACAAATAAACACCCGAATGCCCCAGCATATAGACAAATTCGCTGGAACAAATAATAATTTTGAGCGCACAAAGTGATGGATAACAACTTTAGCGCAAAAAAGACATCCAAGGGATATATAAACGCCGAGTATGCTGCCAACAACCCAGATGGAGCATGCATAGCAAATGGCTCCAACCAACCATGGAATGGACAACCAGCTAATAATATTCCAAAGCTGATGATCACTAATATCAAACCATTGATAGATCCAACAGAGGAAATACTTAAGCAACCAAAGAGTATAAGCGCCAGCAAGTGATAATAAGTAAACTTTTTTGCCGCAAAACGAGCATCAAATACCCCAAATTTTGCCAAAAAGTAAGAGCCAACCGCGGTGAACCCTAAGTTATATATCGCAAATTTTAAACATGAATTTCCGCAGAAAACAAAGTATGCACCCACTGCGAGCGATAGACCGAACAATATGTTGAGCAACTGTTCTTTCCGGTGATCGTAAAACAACGGTACCAGCAGCACCGTCAGTCCCAGCAGTAACCATACACTAAGAATGCTAAACTTTGCCATGTTTAAACCTCAATAACAGCTTGCGGACAACATAGGCTGTATTTATAAAAAATATACCAAAAATCGCAAATATTAGGCGTTCACCGATATACCGAATTACAAAACGATCGACAAAGTCACACAGCTTTACAAGCTTGCCAAACATTTTCATTTTGCCCCGCAATGGTTACTTTAATAACAGATTCGACCCAATACTCAAAAAAATAAATGTTCCGACGATATCCGTGACCGTGGTCAAGAAGATGTACGAACTTTGAGCGGGATCGCACTTTATTTTGCTTAAAAACATTGGAATAAACGCACCAACCAACCCAGACAGTGTCATGTTTAGCACCATCGATACCCAAATAACCACCCCAACCATGGAACTTTTTGTCCATATTCCAGCGACAATCCCAGCAATAAAGCCGACCACAATCCCGTTAACACAACCTTTTATTAATTCTCTGAACAATATCCCTGCCGCATCTCGCGTATGAAACTCACCAAGTGCAAAACTCCGGATAGCCACTGCCAAAGTCTGCGCACCTGAATTGCCGCTAAGCGAAGAGATCAGGTTCATAAACACCGCTAGAATCGTTATTCGTGCGATCTTATCTTCGAACAATGATATCACCCGGGCAGCTAAAAACGCGATGATCAGGTTGATCACCAACCACGGGACTCGTCGAATAACACTGTACAACACTCCATCATGTATCGTTTCATCACCACCAGCACCATGTAATTTCTGGATATCCTCCGTTGCTTCTTCCTGAATGATGTCAATAACATCGTCGTGCGTGATGATACCGATTAGACAGCCCTGGCTATCGATAACCGGCAAAGTATTGTAGTGCAGCTGTGTCATCGTCTGAGCAACAGATTCTTTATCTTGTTCAACCGTACAAACCCCCTCAACTGTTTTGCACATAACATCTGAGATTTTCTTGTCTGGGCTTGCCCATAGAAGCTTGTTGATACTCAAAACACCAACAAGGTGCTTCGTGTTGTCGACCACATATATACTTTCTACATTTTCTGCATCATTTTGACATTTTCGTAGGTACTTGATCGCTTCATCGCAGGTCATATCATCGTGTACATAAGTAACATACGGGGTCATCACACCACCCGCGGTGTCACGATCATAAGCCAATAGATCGTGTAAAACACGGGCACTTTCAGCCGGTAATTTCGCTAATAACCGGCCACGATCTTCTTCGCTAAGCTCACGCAATAAATCGGCAGCATCATCAGGTTCAAGTGCTTGCAAGATTTTGATAGCTCGCGAATCTCGCATCTCCGAAATGATCTCCGCTGAATCCTCAGCATTCATCTCGGCAAGCACCTCAGATGCGCCCTCTTCCGATAATTTTCGTAAAACTTTTTGTCTATCTTCTGGCGACAGTCGCTCAAGCAATGAGCCTACCTCATATGGTGCTGTACGCGATAATTTAGCAGCATTCAGGTTTTTAAACTCATTATCAGCACAATCTTGTAATTCCTCGAAAGTGTACTGATTTAGCTTTTTACGAGGTAAATTATTCTGATCGTCCTTGGCATCCTCGGCATACATGATCTTCTATTAATAAAGGCAAACTATCCAACAGCACCGTGCACACAATTATGCGGGTCGCATTAGCAAATAATTTTACAAAAAAATCAAGCACAAAAGCTGCAGAAAACCCTGCAGCTCATATTAATTCAGAAACTTTTCTCTAGCCTACTCGTCTATTGGCGATCCCTCGATGACCATCCGAGCTTCCACCTGATCGTTACACGACCATAGTCCAAGATCATCGCTCTTAATACCGGTAATAATCATCTCTATCGCGAGTGCAGCGAGAATCAACCCAGATAACCTGTAGCTTAATCGCAGTACAGTCGGGGTTAACCATTTCGCACCACGTGCAGATATCACTAACAACCAATACAGCACATATATCACCAATAAAAGCGCAACAAGTCCGCAAGTCCATTCCACCCAATTCGTCGCTCTTGCTTGTTGAGCAATCGCCGTAGTTATACAAGCTGGACCAGCGATAAACGGTACCCCAAGCGGGGTAATCGAAATATCTTCCTTAACCTTCGATACTTTTTTACCATTATTGGCCCCATCATCTGTCTGTGTATCGGCATCTTGTGAACGCAACATACTGAGCCCAATAAGGAATATCAATATCCCACCAGCGATATAAAACGAGCCCATCGATATCCCGAAAAATTCAAAAATTTTCTTACCAGTAATCGCAAAAAACACCAACAGCGCCCCACCTACTTTGCAACCCATTTTAGCGGATTTGATACGCTCTGGCACAGTATATGATGCGGTCATGCAGATAAATAGCGCCATTATAGCCAATGGACTAATCACCACAAATATCGTCATAAAATACTGCAAAAAAAACTGTATAGCTTCCATTATCACTCCTCGCTTCCTTTCGCCCAGAAAAAGGGATTACGCATATACCTGTCAACTTCAAAATATCACCAACAATTTTAAATCGACATATTTACAAAAGTTCGTACAATGAGGGATTCGGAGTCCTTAGAGGGTTAGCAAATGAATAGTAAACCAATGGATGTCATCGGTCAATCTTCCGCAAATGGCGGTACCCCAGAAGCGGGGAACATGAAGACCTCCTTACACTGGTATAGGATGCACCGACTACCATCAGATGAAATAAGGAAAAAGAAGCTAAATGATATGTTTGCACGCCTCGAAACCGAGGACATCAAAGCTCTAAAGAAAGACAACGCCGATTCAGAAATAATTCCACATAATATTTTAACACAGTTAATATCTGATTGTGAACAGCAAGTCACGCAAGGTAATGATGATAGCAATAATGACATCCAACTGGCCCTCGATGATCTAAATAGGGAAATCGATAAATTCTCATATGCCAGAGAAGTATGGCGTGATTTATGCCTAGCAATAGGAAAGTTTTTCGCTTACTGCTTCCCACCGCCATTCTTCAAAGCTATCAATAATTGGCTTTGTAAAATAAGTGAAATCGGCATACGCCGTACCATACGAAGACCATTGTTTGATAAAACACTGCAATTGATAGAACAATTCTATAGACTTAATCCTCAAACCCCAAACCAAACGAGATCCATGCAGTTATTGTACCTATTATCCTCAATAGACCCCAGTGAAACTAGAGAACAATTACAAAGCAACAAAGATTTTGCCAGTCTATTTATATCTGTTCCGAAAAACGGATCAGCTTGGGATGCATACAAAGATTTTAGACGAAAATTAGATGATGATCTCTACAATGCATACACTCAAATACAATCGCAAAATTCAAACAAAATAAAGCTGCGAGTAATGAACGATAACCCAAATCCGACTGAGAATAACTTGATGATGCTGCTAATGTTATGCTCAAATTTATCACGTGGCCAAGCATTACCCGGTGCAATAGATAGAGGACCTGAAATGGTGCCAGCCTCTGAATCGCCATTTATTATATATGATCAAGGGCGTACGTTGCTTGAATTAGCCGTTAATACTAGTTGGGCTTTTCGGTTTTGTATCGCAGGGAAGTATATTATCCAAAACAACGTAATCACACTCAATCGAAATGAAGAATTTATTGAAAACCTAGATGGGTTCGACTATAAAGATGTTCCTCATAAAGAGGAAAACAATGAATGGCACGAAGGTGAGCACTATGTCAGCAAAGATGGGACACTACATGCCGCTATTAAGAGAGACAGAGAAGTTATAACTTTAGAAGATGCACGAAAACTGGGTATGGTTACACCAACTGTTATGCAAGATCTTTCTTTGGAAGAGAATATCACAAATATACGGCCGCTATACATTATTTTTCGATCTGCCAGGAATTTTCGCGATACTCTATCCTCAGCAAAAAATATCATAGATTGCCTGCCAAAATCTATTGAGAATGCAGATATCTTAGCACGCGCCGCCATAGAACAAGTCAGGAAAAAAAATGAAAGCAATAAAGGTAAGCCGTACTATGCTCCCCTTGTACCTGTATTTTTAGGATTTTCTATGGGTGGAATGGAGGCACAAGCAATATCAAAAAGACACGGTTTTGCCTCTATCAGTTTTAACTCACTTGGTTTAGGCGACGCAGTACGAGACTATGCTAAACCCGTGAAAGAGGAAATAAAAGATGAATCAACTATTCCTGCTTCTTTCGACAAGTTTGTTACTGCATATGCCAAATTTATCGACGCTATTAGCCATCAGGGGTTCATTATGCCAAAAGATTGGGTCGCCGATGTAGATGACCACCTTACAGCGGAAATTTTCACAGGAAAACCGCAAGCCGGACAAACGTATCGCTTAGATTTACCAGCTGATACAAAAAAGAAAAACTTTGTCAGAAGGCATGCAGGTTATGTTGAAGCTACTCGAGAGACAGTGGAACGGCTAGAAACAATTAGTCAACCTGAAAATCAGTCTTAAGGTTCTTAACCTAGCTTCAGAAAACTAATCCATGTTCGCGGAAAGAGAAGCTATCGGTCTTAGAGATGATTATATGATCGATCAGTTTGATATTCAGACAATCAGCAGCATACTTTATTTTACGAGTAACAATCTCATCCTGGGCTGATGGCCGAGCATCACCAATCGGATGATTATGCGCTAAGATGATCCCAGTTGCTCCATTGATCAATGCAGCAGCTAAAATCTTTTTGGGATACACGTTTACCTGATCACCGGTTCCACATGACAACTCAAGAATACCATCTTTCAACAAATGTAGCTGAGAATCGACATACGCAACCTCGAACATCTCAATTGATTTATCAGCTAAACGAGCGTTCCACAACGTGATCAATTTTTCACTATCATCAAGAACATCGACTTCTTCGAGCGATTTTTGTAATTTCAGCATAGACAATGATCTGATGATTTTTATACCAACAGCAGTAGCGTGCCCAATACCACGAACACTCGTTAATTCTCTTTCTGACGCGTTAAAAATCGCATTGATACTGCCAAATTTGTTCAGCAGCGCTTTTGCGCGTGCTTTGACATCGCATCTCGGTATGCACAGTGTCAACATTAGTTCGACAATTTCGTGATCCGCGAATCCCTTAAAACCGCTCCTATTAAAGCGTTCCCTCAATCGCGACCTATGACCATCCCGAAGCATGCCTACAAATTGCTTAATTTCCTGTTATACTTAACTAATAATTGCAAGTTTTTTGTACTTTACTACACAGCCAAAATTTTGTATCATCTAGCCTATGTCTGATCAGGAAACATTGATGGTGCGCAGCAAGCTGGTAGAGTATTTAACAAAAGCATCAAAGGTATTTGGCGTTGAATTGAAGTTAAACAGTGATGGCATATGTTTTTTTAAACATGATATAAGTGGTTTAGAATTTATTATCGAGTTACCCCCTCAAAGCGATATAGTTTATTTTTATTCCCCGATTTGTCGTATTCCTTACGATCATACTGAGCAATTTTTTGAAAAATTATTGGAAAATAATTTACATGGGGTTGCGAATCGCCAAGCCTCATTCGGGTTAGATGCAAAAACCCAAAACATTGTCTTGACATTTTCCATATCAATGCGACATATAGATGCAGTATCACTCGGTAACATATTAGCTAATTTCGTTGAAGTTGCCGAACGTGCATCCCATAACACAAAAAAATGGATAGAGGAAAATGAGAAACAACATCCACTGCCAGATAAGGATATGGGGAACTTAGACGTTCATGCAACTCACAATAATCTTAAAATGAAGGTATAAAAATGCCAGAAGCAATCGAAGCAATATCACCTGATTCAGATGATAGAGAA
>JAIDVZ010000002.1 GCA_029059365.1 Opitutales bacterium
TATTCTAATCAGGGATATTTTATAATATTAATTGGCGAACACGGGCACCCAGAAACGGTTGGAATTTGTAGTTATGCTAAAGATGATCGGATAATGGTTGTTTCTAACGAAAAAGATTTCTTATTATGGCAGGGGACAGACGGCCCCATATTGGTTTTAGCCCAAACCACTTGCAGTTTAGATTTTTTTCTAAAAATTGCCGAAAAGATAAAAGCCACCTTTTCGGAAGTTTATGTAATTAACACCATTTGTTATGCCACACAGAAGAGACAACAAGAGATTGAATTTCTTATTAAATCGGGGTGTGATTCAATTTTGGTACTCGGTAGTGACTTTTCCAAAAATACAAATGAACTCGCTCAAATTGTGATTAATAGAGGATGTGAGGTGCAAATTTCAAGAGGTGTAAAATACCTAGATGCAAATTTCATAAATAACTCAGAAATTTTGGGACTCACATCCGGTGCTTCCACCGATATAATAACCGTGACGGAAGTAAAAGAATATCTTACCCAGTTATTGATTTCGGAATAAGGTTTGAAATGCCTGGGATGACTTATCTCCGAATTTTGAAAGAAGGTCCATGTTAACTGATATCATCGTTATCAAGTACTGAACTTCAAGCGTATCTCCAGCAGAAAGATTTGTACCGCTTATTTTAAGTTTCACCTCAAGTCGTTTGCGAAGGTCTTTTATCTTTTGACAAAATTTGTCAGTTGATTCGAATATCTTCTGACCTAGCGTTTTCTGGTTGTTATCTTTTAGGGTTTCCTGATCAAACTCAAAAGATCCCAATTCATTCGCTTCTCCGGAAGATCTCTTTCTTTTTGTTGAAGAAACTTTTTTGTTTTCCGTAGCTTTTTCAAATTTTTTATGTAAAGTTTGAAGCTCATCAGCGGTGATTTGAAAATTTCTCGCTAAAATTTTATTTAATTCAAGCTGAAGTCGGAGGTTGGGACTTGTAGTTCCACTTCTATCGGTTGAAAGTAGGTTGTATACTTCGTCGATAATTCCATCTGCAGAATCTGCATTCTTAGATGGTATTTCACGAATTTTTGGACGATGTGTAGAAGATGATATCTCCTCAATTTTAGGACGTGGTTCCATAGTTGAACTTTTATGATTTTTGGTTTATTTCCTGAATAATTGACTGCGCAATCTTTACAGACGTTTCGTCTTTGTTTTTTGCCAAAACATCAGATAGAATGATGGAAGCTTCTTTTGTTGCTCCGCAGTAAAACGATATAATGCCCAAGAAAGACTTTGCTAAATCGCTGTTAGGGTTCAAAACGAGCGCTGTTTCGATTATTAGCTTCGAAGCTGAAGTAAAATCTCCAAAACACATTTTCGCGAATGCCAAGCCAATGACGGGAAGTTCGCTTTCAGGACGCACGGCAAAGACCCCGCTAAATATATTCTCTGCACTTGACTGCATCCCCCGTCCAACAGCAACAAATCCAACATCAAGCAAAATTTGCAAAAGCTCTCTTTTGACTTCCGGGAAACTTATATGCCCTGCTGAGTTGGCCATATGGTTCACCTTATATTTTGTGTTATAGTTCTCAATGCGTCACCTATTGCTCTCAATATACCGGTAGAAGTCGCAACTATAGTTCCCCAAGTTTGCACTTTAGCTTGTATGGCGAGTAGAGTTCCCTGGTCGATTTGATCAGCACTTTGACCGCTCATATCACCTATAGCATTTTTGAGTTTAATCTCGTAATCAGAAATATAAGAAGCCAATATGCTGTATATGGACTCTATCGAGACTATCATGTTTTTTGGACCCATAGTATCAGACATTTTCCCTCCAAATTGTTAATTAAAGCTGCATGGC
>JAIDVZ010000020.1 GCA_029059365.1 Opitutales bacterium
ATTAAACTTTGTGCAGGTCAAATGCTTAAAATGGATCTTTAGGCGTCGAGAAATTGGGCTCACACACAAAAATCGTACACTCGGAGATATCTCAAATTTTGCTTCACTTTGTACCGCATTATCTGCGACTTTAGGAACTGGAAATATCGTTGGTATTGCGGTTGCTGTGTCGGTCGGTGGACCCGGAACATTATTCTGGTTAGCCTTGTCGTCATTTTTCAGTTTAGCGCTAAAATATTGTGAAGGATTTTTATCTATTCGATATAGACAGATTGGAAGTGATGGTAAAATTGCGGGAGGGCCGATGTATTACATCGAGCAGGGTTTGCATAGCAAATTTTTAGCAAAATTATTCGCGTTTTTCGGTACATGTGTTGCGTTAATCGGGATCGGGACGCTTGTGCAGACAAACTCCATCGCTGCTGCCGCATCTTCACTTGGAATTTCAAATTTTATAACCGCTATTATACTAGGAATAATTGTTGGAGTGATCATTTTTGGGGGTATACACCGGATTGCGGAGGTCGCCAAAAAGGTGGTTCCTGCTATGACGGTATTTTATATTGTGGCTGCGATTTGGATATTAATATCGAGAGTAGGCATGATTTTACCAGCTCTGAAGTTGATCATCACAGACGCATTCCATCCACAGGCTTTTGTTGGAGGTGGTTGTGGAATAGCTTTGATTCATGTTATTCAAACTGGAATAAGTCGTGGTATATTTTGTCATGAATCTGGTCTCGGAAGTGCCGCAATCGCATCTGCGGCTGCGAAGGTCGATAATGGGTATGAACAAGGTATGATATCCATGATCGGAGCTTTTATGTCGATTATTGTGTGTGTGATCACAGGACTTGTACTAATCGTGACTGCTGATGAGACTCACTTATTTTCAAGTACGTGCGAAATCCCAACGACGTTGTTGACCGCATATGCATTCGGGAATGGATTGGGAATTTTAGCCCTGGGATTTCACGTGGTAAATATAAGCATATTATTTTTTGCGTTTACAACAATTATTGGGTGGAATTATTACGGGGAAAAATGTGTGCAATACTTAATCTCGACAAAAGCTATTCCCTATTATCGAATGTTATTTTTGTTTTTTGTTGTTATTGGGCCATTTTTAAGAATAAAAACTGCATTTGTTATAGCTGATATTGTGATCGGTCTGATGGCCATTCCGAATATCATATCATTGATAATGTTGAGAAAGGAAATCGTTAAGGGTACTGTTTGAATATTTCCACATCTCGGATAAAATTCTTTTGCTACACTTGCTGATCATAGGATAGGGGATTACTCCGTATTGGGGAGTATTTTGCCATCTGTTTGTCAAATTAAGTTGAATTTTGGAGGAGTGTTTGCATTAACGGAGAAGTTTACGATGCAAGAGCTGGTCGAAAAGATATATAGTGTGGTATGGAGCTTGCCTTTTATACTGGTGCTCTTATCTGTTGGTTTGTATTTTTCATTTAAACTGAGGTTCATACAAATCAGGTTCCTAAAGCAAATATTTAAGCGTCCCGCTAAGGAAAAGTCGGGAAATAAATCAGCGCTTGGAGATATCTCGAATTTTGCTTCTTTGTGTACTGCTTTATCTGCAACATTAGGGACTGGAAATATTGTTGGTATCGCTGTTGCTGTATCGGTCGGCGGACCGGGAACGCTATTCTGGTTGGCCTTGTCATCATTTTTTAGTTTAGCAACAAAGTACTGCGAAGGATTTTTAGCGATTCAGTACAGGCGAGTCGGGAGTGATGGAAAAATTGCAGGTGGTCCGATGTACTACATTGAGAAGGGGTTAAATAGCAGATTTTTAGCGAAATTGTTCGCTTTTTTAGGGGCCTGGGTCGCTCTGCTAGGGACGGGAACTTTTGTTCAGGCAAACTCCATTGCTGCTGCCGCATCCTCGTTTGGAGTATCGAAGTATATGACCACTATCGTGCTCAGTATGATTGTTGCGATGGTGATTTTTGGCGGTATCCATCGAATTGCTGAAACAGCGAAAAAGGTGGTTCCCACAATGACTATATGTTACATCGTGATCGCAGTAACGATCTTGATCCTAAGGGCGGATATGATCTTACCCGCTCTGAAGCTAATTTTTATCGATGCTTTTCATCCACGAGCTGTAGTTGGTGGAGGGGTAGGTACAGCTGTGATATATTCAATCCAGATCGGCGTGAGCCGTGGAATATATTGCCATGAAGCTGGACTTGGCAGTGCTGCGATTGCATCCGCTGCGGCGAAGGTAAATAATGGCCGTGAGCAGGGTCTCATTTCTATGTTTGGCGCGTTTATGTCGATCATCGTATGCATAATGACGGGGCTTGTACTGATCCTGACATCTAGTGATACCAACATATTCTCCGATGCCTGTGACATACCATCTACATTGTTAACTGCACATGCATTTGGAAGTGGGTTAGGGATTTTATCTTTAGGTTCGCAAGTTGTGAATGTCAGTATCTTATTTTTTGCATTTACGACAATTATTGGTTGGAACTATTATGGAGAAAAATGCGTACAATATTTGGTTTCGACAAAAGCGATTGTTTATTATCGAATATTGTTTTTGATATTCGTTATGATCGGTCCATTTTTGCAAATAAACACCGCGTTTATAGTTGCTGATATCGTGATCGGACTGATGGCTATCCCGAACATTATCGCCCTGATAATGTTGAGAAAGGAAATTGTTAAGGGCACAATGTGATTAATCCGACGTAAAAGCAAAGGGGCTTTCTAGCGAACTTCACCCTTGTGTGGACTGTTTCTACTCTTACGATGTCGAGGATTTTTTACGATAAACGAATTTATCGTATAATTGATCTATAAGTTTTGCGAGTGCTCCATTTCCAAGCACATTAAAGCTTGTGACAATTGGGTCAAAAATCATGTAAATCGCTATAATCAAAGATGACATTTCAGGTGTAAAATGTAAGTATTTTTCGAGAATAGGTGTCATTATTATGATTCCACCTGCGGGAACTGCAGCTACTGAAAATTTCGCAATCACAAAAAATATTGTGAATACTAGATATTCTACACAGGTCGGTTCCGGGATAGAATAATACTTAAGTAAAGCATATGCTAGCATCGGAATTGCCAAACAATCCCCAAGTAAATGGATGTTTGTTGTTGTAGAGATTACGGAAGATGCAAGGTCTTTGTGTTTTACATTTTTTTCCGTGCACAGGATTGTGACGGGCATCGTTATGGCGCTTGACATGGTGCTTAGGGCCGTTATCGCTGCTGGCAGCATATTCTTTAAACAATCTATTGTTTTTCGTAGAATCCCCTTGTTCACCAATAAATAAAACATGAGGCAATAACAGGCAGCATAACATACATAAATGGCAAAGATCAGAGAGTAGCTTTTGATC
>JAIDVZ010000200.1 GCA_029059365.1 Opitutales bacterium
TGATTATAAGGCGTAAATAAATTTTTTACTGCAGAGATGTGATCATTGCCGATTTGCGCCCAAATTTGCCCATACTTTTTTAAAAATGTTTGTATGTCGACATCTTCAGTTCCGAAGTCAAACGGTTTAATCGTAGCTTTGAGTTCACGAGGAAGTTGGTGGTACACGATATCGTATTTGTTTATCAGGTAATTTCCGGAAAATTTGACTAGGCATTTATTTAAATCCGATGCCTGTGTATCTGATATTAAATTGAGAATATTTAAATCGTTGATAAATTTAGAAAATGAATCGATATCACGCACAACTTGCCAACGTATCCAGTCATTTAGAATAGTTTGCCAAAATTTATCGATTTTATACTCACAATCAGCGACAGCGTCACTAAACAAAATTTGCTGATATTGCAGCTCCGAGCGGATCGCAGAATAAAAAATAGGGGAATCAACCAATATCAAAGTTTGGATTTTTTTGTCCGTCAGTGTCTTAACCTTACCGCAGATATCCCTAATTCCTTCTAAAACAGACGAAAAAGTGTTTATAGATAAAGGGACTCCCATGATTATTTTCGTCCAATATGGAAGCGCGTAATTTGTGGATGACTATGATCACTACGCCTAAACTGGTATTTGTTTAGCTTATTCATAGTCGGCTGTTCGGAATAAATCGAAAATTTTTTACATAATCTTTTCTCAATAAACCGGACATCACGATCTTTATAGGAAAAATTTTTATTCAAATTTCCGTAGCGGTCAGACCCAAAACCTGGATATACCGTATTCATCAATATAAGTATGCAAATAGACAGGATCAAATGAAGAATTTTTTGCTTATTCACCAGATATTTCCCACTTGGATTCCAACCCATAAATCTTTCCTTCATTTACCAAGTTGGTAATAATATCATTAACTTCAGCACGAATAGGGGATCCCTTGGGGAAAGCTGTTACCAAAGAATTTCTTAATTTTAACCGGTAAAAAATCAGATCTTCGTTCTGCTTAACCATGGATTGCGCATCTTGTATACTTACAACAATACCATATAAGATCTTTTTGTGCCTGACTCTTTTTGTCATTTCAGCCAGAAGTTTTCCAACATTTTCGTATCGCCTGATGGTTAGGTTTTTTATTCCAAGATCATAAAGTTCGCTTTCAATCTGCGAGCCCGATACTACCCCGATTGTACGATCTTGCAGCATCCAACAGGGGAAATACGCCCCTTGAGGTACGTTCAAAAATTCTCCAGAATTAACCATCACGAGAGCTTTGGTATTTGTTAGGTAGGGTATGGAAAAATCTAAACCAAATTCTTTGCTTTCGGACGCATTAACCCCAGCGATTGCCATATCTCCTTCTTTGTTTTTAATAGCCGGCAATACCTGATTTTGTGGAACATTCTTGAATTGAAATTTCCGCCCAAGCCGGTTACATATCATTTTAGCTAAATCAATATCGAAGCCGACTATACTGCCATACTGCATAAATGCGTATGGAGGGTTGTTAGCACTGATTATGACCGTCAATACTTCATCGTTTTCTGGCTCTGTCACACAAAAACCAGGCTCTCCCCAAAATATTGTAAACAATACGATGGTTAACAATGAAAGGAATGGGCGTCTCATAAGCACAAATTGGCAAAAACCATATTTTTTACCACATATATTGTCAAATTTGTTTTTGAAAAATCAATGATATTGCCTATTTTGAGAATCTGACCATAGGTCATTTTCAAATGGAAAGGGATAAAAATTTTATTCTATTTAACTTAGATACAACACAATATTCCTTTCGTGGAGTAGGGTATTTGTTGTGTTTATACGTGGGATCTTTACTGATTGCTGCAATTTTATCGGGCCCGGTCTTTTTAACATTTTTGCATACGCATAGCGATTTTGGACAATATATCGCTAGTAAAGGGATAGATAAAATTTTTGAAAGAATAAGAC
>JAIDVZ010000201.1 GCA_029059365.1 Opitutales bacterium
GGTGTTGTGTAAAAGACCCATATCTTACATAATCATTTTGGAATTAATGTTGATTTGAAGACTTTGGATAAGAACACCCAATTTGCTATTATCAGAAAATTGGCAGATAAGATTAAACACGACATACCTACCACACGTAAAATTATCAATATCCTAGACGAAACAATGGATATATTTAACGAAGATAACGTAAAATCGATTTTAAATGCATCCGTTCTCGCTAAGGTAGATATAAAGACAAAAGCCCGAATTTTTCTGGCAAGATATGAAAAATTATTTCCTGATGAAAATAGCTATTTTCCCCATGCAATGGGAGAAAAATTTATAAAAATAGATCCATATTTGAAAGGTAAAAATACCGATGCCCAAGACCCTTGTATTCAAGATTTCAATAATGCAATGAATTTTGTCTTTGACGATGTATTGAAGGATATTTGTGGAATGCACATCAGTCATAACTTACCCAAATCACCAAATTTTAATAATCAAGCTCACAATTGGATTTGGCTTACCGTACAATTTGCACGTACAATCATCTCCGGGTCTGAATTGCCTCAGGGGGATTTAAAAAAGGCAATTGCAAGAAATTATAGAGAATTTACGAACAGGTGCAGGTTGACTAAATTAGCCAATGAAGTTTTTTCGAGAAAAATTGAATGGGCACAACCGGGAGAAGACGAAGCATACGTGCGTCAACAGGCATTTGAGATAGTTCAAACCGCAGATAATCTTGCAAAAAACATCTCTCGGTCAGCCCTTGGACCTTATATTGAAATTGCTAGACTTTATATTGAAATTGCTGGACCTTATTATATTGAAATTGCAATTGATGTCACATTTATCATCAATCAGCGATATGACAGACCAATTGGAGAATTTCAAGAGGAAGTCCGAAGATTAACGCAAATTGAAAGAGTTACAAGGGAGATTCTCAGCTTTACACAACACAACTTGACTAATGCACAAAATGTCTATGGTTTTACTGTTTCAGACACATCAATGCCAAGGATAGGCTTACGCGCAATAATGCAACATGATCTAGATGAGGCGTTTGTGGATCTACCAGCGGCAACAGAAACAAGATCGGGATTTGAAGAGGGTCATACGGGAGTGGAACAAGAGTTAGAACAAGAACAAGGACAAGAGGTAGAACAAGAACAAGAAGACCAACTGGAACGAGAACTTGAAATACAGCTCATCACCCATCCACAACACGCGCCAGAACAACAAACACCACTACCGCAAGGAGGACCACAAATTTTGCGGGCAATAGGAGACGTTTTGGAAAGGATCACTCAAAATATTGCACATTAAAAAGTCAAAAAGCTCATCCCAAATATTGAACACCTCAAAAAGCCGGAGGTACAAAGTGCCCTCCGGCAAAGGTTGCTTTAGTAAGACTCTCAAGTCCGTCCCTAACGGGCAAAATATATGGCTTTCACGTCAAATAGATTGATCTCACCGTATTTTGGCCTACGGTGTTACGTCAAGATTGTAATTAATGCCATCGATACCGAAGCCAAATAGCTTCAAAAATTCTTTACGGTATCCTATAATATCGGAAGTTTGGACAATATCTTCGGTATTAACCTTCGACCATAATTCGAGCACCGCAGCCTGAACGTCCGGTTGCATCTCAAAATTATCTAAGTGTACGCGACCCACCTCATCAACAGATTCATCTGTTCCGTACAGGTGATTTTTAAACAATCTGTACATTTGCTCAATGCACCCTTCATGTACATTTTTTTCTTTCATCACCTTAAACAACAAGGAAATGTACAAAGGAACAACCGGAATCGCGGAACTAGCCTGCGTAACGACCGCTTTATTTACAGATATACAGGCATGTCCATTTATTTTGGACAACATATCGTTGATTGAAATAACCGCTCGATCAAGATCTTCCTTTGCTTTACCGATTGTACCATGTGAATAAATCGGCTTTGTCATCTGCGGGCCTAAATAAGAATAAGCTACTGTTTTGGCTCCATCTGCCAGCAGTCCCTCATCTAGTAGTGCTTGTATCCATAATTCCCAGTCTTCACCACCCATTACTTTTATCGTACCAGTTATTTCCTCTGGAGTCGCCGGTTCCAATTCAATATTGTAAACTTCATTGGTGTCGACATTAACTGTTTTACTGGAAAATTTTTCACCGATGGGTTTCAAAACTGACCGATAAGTTTCCCCTGTTAAAGGGTCTGTACGCCGAGGAGCAGCCAAACTATAAATCAAACAATCGACCTTACCCAACTTATCCTTAACAACACGCAGTACCTTATCCTTAATATCAGTCGAAAATGCATCCCCATTGATATTTTCTGCTACTAAACCAGCAGATTCCGCGTATTGCTTAAACGCTACTGAGTTATACCATCCAGCGGATGCTGTTTTATCTCCAGATGCTGGCCTCTCAAAAAATACCCCAACCGTCTTTGCCTTACACCCAAAGGCAGCAACTATTCTGCTAGCCAGCCCATATCCCGTGGATGAACCGATGATCAACACATTCTTTGGCCCATCATTAATGATACCAGCAGCACGTACATAATCGATTTGTTCTCTGACGTTATGTTTACATCCTTCCGGATGTGCTGTTGTACAAATAAAACCACGAGTTTTAGGCTTAATAATCATAGCACTCGTAAGCTAACCTGAAATTTTGTTTTATGCAAGATGTTTATCTAAGCACTTTTCTAATATTGAATCTGGAGAATCGCCCGTCGTTGCATGGATAAATTTCACTCCAATTTGTTTCATATCCATTTTCAAATTTTTCCGTTTACTTGCCACAAAATCACGTAAATATCGAGAGTATTTCGAGCAATTGCCCTTATAAAGGGCCACCGAGCTTGACTCAATATCCTGGAAAAAACAGGCATCGCCCAAACAAAAACAATCATCAAGCGAATCGGCAATTTGCAAGCAAATCAAATCATGTCTTCTCCCTAAAATACACATATCGCGCATAATTTTACGATAAGAATTATTCGGATAAATAAAGTCGCTTATCCAAAAGATTACGCTCGATTTTTTAAGTATTTTTTTCAGAAAATTTAACGCAGGTAATGGGTCCGTCGATG
The DNA here is from genome assembly GCA_029059365.1 of Opitutales bacterium. Taxonomy (GTDB): domain Bacteria; phylum Verrucomicrobiota; class Verrucomicrobiia; order Opitutales; family JAIRKQ01; genus JAIDVZ01. The sequence continues at coordinate 3,087 of JAIDVZ010000201.1, forward strand.
AAGAATTACGCTGAAAATTTTTCAATATATCCCAGATCGATCGCGCATCGTAGCGTGGTTCCAGGTACTGTTCTACTTTTTCAGTAAATATTAAAAAACCTACTCTATCTCCCGCTAAATTCGCTAACTTAAGTATGTTTTCTGCACAATCACACATCAAATCAAATTTTGCCCCAAATAACTGGGATTTACTCACATCTAAAACTAAAATTAAGTCTACATCACGACATTCTAAATATCTTTTGATAAAAATTTCACCCCTCCTGGCAGTTAAAATCGGATCAATCGAATCCAAATTTCCTCCAAATCGAGACCTTTCGGAAAAATTTTGATAAAAAAATGAATTTCGGAAACGCTTCTTAT
>JAIDVZ010000202.1 GCA_029059365.1 Opitutales bacterium
GATTATGTAAGATATCATTAAAAGTAGCTACTAGTTGATCTCTTTGGTATTCTGGTAGATGTTCTCCGACAGAAAGAAGTTTTTCAAAAAATTTCATCGAACTTTGTGCATTTTGTGAAAATTTTACCTCATAAATCTCAAGAATATTGCAAATATGTTGGATTATGATGTACTGCACGGATGGTAATGAAATATCTAATGGAAACCGAGTATGAAATTTTTGGATGTACTCAATTATTCTTAGAACGCATTCGCTTCTAATATTTTTAACGGAATTAGGTATGATACAGCAATATTCAAACACCTGGTTCATAAACTCTTGCAGGGTCGGTGTGTAAAATAAAAATGGCGTACGAGCAGAGGACTGCATGATGAAAGCATAATATGTCTTTGCGCATTCGTTAAAATATTTCAAAGTCGAGATTTGGCCTTGTTGTGATCTAATCTGTGCGATGTTTCGTCGTAACGTTTCTCTGTCTGGAACATTAGCCAAAATTTGCCCTTTAGGAAAATTTTCTACGACGGAGAGCATTTTTGCAGAAAGATCCATGCAAGCTTGAAAATCTGATGAAAAGTTTACTTGGTGGCTATTAAGAATGTCGTAAACGTGCAATCTTATGACATCCCGTATTGTAGGTGATAAATATTTTGGTGAAAATAGAGCATGAAACTGTTGGACATATTCAATTATTTTTAAAACGCATATGTCATTAATTTTCTCAACAGAGCTAGGTACGATGCAACAATATTCAAAAATTTGATGCATAAACTCCTGTAAGGTCGGTATATTAAGCAATAACGGTGTATGGACATCAGCTTGTGTGATAAAAGCGTAGTGTGCTGCAGCGTATTTACCAAAATACTCCAAAATTGAAATATCGTTTTGTTGAAATTTGATTTCGGAAATATCTCGTTTTAATTGTTCTAGTGCTTCTTGTTGTTTTTGTTGTTCCAGTTGGATCTGAAGCATTATTTGTTGAAGTATTATTGGTTGAAGTATTTGTTGAATTTCTTGTCGAACTTGCCGCCAAACGACATACGCATAGGCCCCATGATTCAGCCTGTCTATAGAATAGGCTCTGACAAATTGGTTGAAAATCTCAAGAATTTTGATTCTTAGAATTTGTCGAGATGGCTCTGGGGTAGAAAGAATAAGACGTGCAAGTCTGACCGCAAGTAAGAATAATTGCGATACAGATTGGTCACCAAATGTATGTAAATCTCGGTAAGTACCACAGATGCCTTTTAGTACATCGTTAAAAACAAAGTCCATTGCGTAGATGAAATGCAGACGCCAAGGATTTTTTTCAATATGTTCTATGCCGTAGGCAGTGCCCTCGAAGGTAGGGTCCGAGAAATATTGTTCTATAGCCAGCCATCCATCGCAATTAGGTTCGAAGTCATCGTCGTCGTCAAAAGGTAATTTCAGGTATTCTGTAATGATGGCTCGAGCTTTAGCTTTTAAATCAGAAATAGACATAGGACCATCCGGGCTACTAAGAGTAACAGGACGATCTTGTAGATTGGTTTGGGTTGGATTTTGTTCTTGAATTGGGTCTATCCTGGCGTTGGAATTTTCGGTAGATGGATTCCGCGAGGACTCCAAATTGGCATTTTCTGTTACGTGTATGCTATTC
>JAIDVZ010000203.1 GCA_029059365.1 Opitutales bacterium
TCTTTATTGTGTCTTGGACAATCTGGATTAGGATTTTTTGCAAATCGTCTGTTAGGCAATTTTGCGTTTTTTTTGCGGAAGCCACCAACTTTTGAAATGCTGTGGAAAAAGCACCCAAAACCAGCTTTACGTTTTCAACGAAATCTTGGGGTATTGTGACAAATTGAACACCCTGTGGAACCACGTCAGGAACGGAATTCGGTGGCGGATTGTCAACATTAAGAGTACTGGCCAATATCGTATTTAGAGCCTCGATGTTTCCCTGATTTTGTATTCTTATAGCAATTTCTTTATCAACGTATTCCTCCAATTTTTCAGATTTTATCACGTTAAGTGTGTTAGTGATATTTCGTGCTGTTTCCCATTCTTTTAGTTTTTTTACGTAAGTTTCTTGTCCCGATTGAAACGATTTAAGCCGATTTAAATCCAGGGAATCTTGGATTTTACCAGGTGATACAATTTTCCGGAATTGATCTTCAATTGTTTTTAGCGTTTCGACTAATTCCTTGATTAATTCATCTGAATTTGGGGTGGCCGTATCAGAACTCGGTTCCCTTACCTGTTCAAGGCACCTGGTATCTAAATTCTTTTCACAATTATTGATTGAAATTTGGTCAATTTTATTGCGAAATGCAGATATGCTTTGTTGAAGCTTAGTCGCGTCTTCGATGCATCTTACATAAGAATCTAAGAAACTATTTTCTTTGGAAAAATAAGTTGAATTCTCGCGGTTAGATAACGAAGAAAAATCTTGATTTACTGTGCAGATGGCACTGCAAAAGCCATTTCTGTCGTAATACGAAATCTCGGACAGAAAAAGGGCATTTTCGGTAGATGAGCCTGCTATCGCTTTTGACATCTGCGTTGCGCCGTTGATTAGACATAGACAGAAAAACAAAATCACCTGGGCTCGGGGTATACTCCGAATAATTCACAGGTGAATCTTGTTTTGTGTAAAATTAGTTCAATAATTTTCAGCATGTTCTACTGAATATTGGTGAACTATTCGCCAAAAAAATCCTTTAAAAATTCTTCGCCTTGCATCAAAGCAGTATCCAAATCCGTGAAATCATTGTTTTCATTCGAGATATCTGCAACACTTGTATCCAGTCGGATCCCTTCTTCACGATTTCTGCTGATTTCTTCTTTTACGGAATTTAATTCTTTTTCGGTTTCAAGTGCCACGAGACAAGCGACCTCTATTACCTTAAAAATGCGTTTTGCAAGAGTGCTTAAACAAAAAATTACAGGATTCGAACAGTTGGCCAACGCCCAAATGTCACGAGCTTCTAGAACGGTTTTCTTTAGTTGTTTATCATATTTAAATGTTTCGACAGCATCTACCTTTTTCAGTAATCCAGAATCAAGTAACTTTTTTAATGAAACTTTTTCGCTGTTGGAGCTTATCCCTTGCTCTGCGAGGCTTGTTTTTGCGAAATCAATAACATCCTTTACCATTGGTTCAAAGCCGTTTGTTGCACAGATTTCCTTTGGGGCAACGTACCATTCACCGTCGCGTCCTTGATACGTGTAAATTTTGCTACTTGAGGCATATGCATCCACGAGCTTATTAAAACTGGTCTCAAGATTTTTTTTCCTTTCATCTATATCCGCCGAGCGATCGAACGGTACGACATTATTTCTGATAAAATCTTTGTCTGCATTTATCCTGCATACTTCTGCGAACCTGTTTTTTAATTCCTGCTCATCAACTTTTCCTTCGATGGTTATTAAGTTGTAATGCGAAATGTCAGGATCAAATGACTGGATAATATGTCCGCCCAATACACCAGGTGTGTCCGCTGATTGAGGGGGAAGACTTGAATTTGTTGCAGGAACTACCGGTGTACTAGGCGTTGCAGGGGTCCTGGAATTATTTCTTCTATTGATTGGATTTGGCATAACGTTTCTCTTTTTTAATTAAATTTAAACCAAAAAAAGATTTGATTCTGTGGGGCGTGTAATAAAGCTGATTTTTGGGCAAATCAAGAAAAAAATAATCTTTTTTGTGAAAATTTTCCAAATAGAAACTTCAAGATAAGTTTTGATGTTTCACTAAGTAAAAATACTAAATGAGAGATTGCTACCTCGATTATAAAACATAAAAGGCTGATAAAAGCGACTCAAAGTAAGATTTGTGGTGCTCGGGGCGGGACTCGAACCCGCACGTCTTTACAGACAAAGGATTTTAAGTCCTCAGCGTCTACCATTCCGCCACCCGAGCTGAATCTCATCCTCTGTATTGATCGAAATTTGGAATGCAACATTTTTGTTAAACACGATCAATTCGATCAAAGAAGTATCTGCAGCATGTTTTCAGAGAAATAAAATTTTTGGTACATGGTACATCACTGATAATTTTTGATTACTAAAATATTAATTTTGTTGAGAAAAATGTAACTTTATTGATCCTGGATGGAGGTGTTTTCGAGAAAAAAAGGTTTGGCAGTGTATTTACTGCCTTTTGCATTATTCTGTGCCCTATGGGTGTGGCTTCCTTTGGGGATCCGGGAGGATATTCGTAATGTATTCGTTGGGGTTCAAGCACCGATCTATAGTGCTATATCAGATACGAATACCTTCATTGCCAAGGTTAAAAAAAATTTGATCAGCAAGGGAACCTTGTTGGCCGAATACGAAAAATTAGCACGCATGAATTCATATCTTCAAGTTTGTATTGATGACATGGTCAATGCTTCACAAGGTAGGCAAAACAGTAATAAAAAGTCGATCCTGGAGAGCATCGAGTCTAGATTTAATTTCATTTATGCAAATGTTGTGCGCCGAGATTTGGCGAGTTGGTCGGATGAATTGGTGATAAATAGAGGGTCGCAAGACGCTATACAAGTTGGAGAT
>JAIDVZ010000021.1 GCA_029059365.1 Opitutales bacterium
CAACGGCTGTCGATATGCAGTACGCGCCAGTGGCACGGAACCTAAGCTAAAATTTTACATGTTTTGTGAAAGTATCGTACAAGGAAACTTAGATTCTACACGTGAAAAAACAGATCGTCAGCTAGATAATATGAAAAATTTTCTTGAAGCAGATGCCGAGGTAAGATCAAGGTTTCAAGCTTGAAAAATGATTCACGTGTATTAGTCCGTATCGCATGATTTTTGATGATAATAGGTTTTTATTAGTTGCTGGTCCTTGTTCTTTAGAAAATGAAAGTGTTAGTTGCGCTGTCGCTGAAAAATTGGCGGAATTGCAGAAAAAATATCCGGTCTTAAAGATCGTGTTTAAGGGATCATTCGACAAGGCCAATCGATCATCAATTTTTAGCGAACGTGGCCCAGGATTGGATGAGGGCTTGCGATTATTATCATTAATTAGTGAAAGGTACGGGTTGCCGGTAACTACGGACATACATTTGCCGGAGCAAGCCGATCCAGTAGCTCAGGTCTGTGATTTGTTGCAAATTCCAGCTTTTTTATGTAGGCAAACCGATTTATTAGTAGCGGCTGCGCATACCGGCTGCTCGATATCCGTCAAAAAGGGGCAATTTTTAGCACCGCACGAGATGAAACATGTCGTTCAAAAACTGCGAGAAGCAGGTGCTCATGAAATCTTGCAGGTTGAGCGTGGAACTACTTTTGGATATAACAATCTTGTGGTCGATATGCGCTCGTTTGATATCATGAAGCGCAACAATTGCCCGGTATTATTTGATGCCACGCACAGTGTTCAACTGCCCGGTGCAGGTGATGGGTGTACTATCGGACAGCGGGAATTTGTTGCCATACTTGCCCGAGCAGCGGTAGCGGCCGGTGTGGATGGCCTATTTTTTGAGGTCCACCCAAACCCAGAGGAAGCAATTTGCGACGCTGCTAACCAAGTATCACTCGACAAATTTGAGAATATTTTAGATCAATGTTTAGCAATTTGGGAGACTTGTGGAAGAGTCTATCGCTGATCTTTGTAAGGCGTAGCAAGGGAACTTGGAAAGTTTTCTGTAAGATTTTTTCTTTGAATTATATCTCAGAATTTTCTTTTCATTTGAGCTTGCATTTGGCTCGTGAAGCTGCTTAAAACGCAACATATTTCGTTTGACTAACTAGCAGGCTCACCGGCCTTCATTTTTTTGGTTAAGGAACATTGATTATGGCAGGGATATTTTGGTTTATACCGTTGGTTGCAATCTTAGCGTTGCTTTTTGCACGTCGGTTTTTTGTTAATATGAAAAGGGCTGATGAAGGCACAGAGAAGATGGTTACAATTGCTTCCAGTATCCGCTCGGGTGCTATGGCGTATCTAAAACAACAATACAAGATTGTCTTCGTCGTATTCCTAGCAGTATGCGCAACATTATGTTTTTTTTCTTATGGTCTTGGTGTACAAAATCGATGGGTACCGTTTGCGTTTATGACAGCAGGGTTTTGTTCGGCTTTAGCTGGTTTTTTAGGTATGCGGACGGCCACTGCGGCTTCTTCACGTGCTGCACATGCAGCGTCACATTCTCTGAATGCTAGTTTAAAAATAGCATTTCGCAGTGGTGCGGTTATGGGGCTAGTTGTTGTTGGACTAGCTTTGTTGGATTACTCTTTTTGGTATTACATCCTGAGTCTTTTTTTGAATATTTCCGATCCTCATACCAAACTGTTGGTGTTAACAAGTACGATGTTGACTTTTGCTATGGGAGCATCGTTACAAGCATTATTTGCTCGTGTTGGAGGTGGAATATTTACCAAAGCCGCCGATGTTGGTGCTGATTTGGTCGGTAAAGTGGAAGCTGGGATTCCGGAAGATGACATTCGAAACCCAGCAACTGTGGCGGATAATGTTGGGGATAACGTTGGTGATGTTGCTGGCATGGGAGCTGATCTCTATGAATCATATTCTGGTTCAATATTAGCTGCTGCTGCGCTTGGGGCGTCTGCGTTTTTTGGAGCAGATGTTAAGACGCAATTACATGCTGTATTAGCTCCTGCGCTAATTGGAGCGATTGGGGTATTAGCATCGATACTTGGTATATTTTTTGTTAGGACCGAGGAAGAAAGTACAAGTTTAGATTTGCTACACTCATTAGCACGTGGGGTGCGTATGAGCTCGGTTATCATCTGTGTTGGGTCGTTCGTAGTTTTAGAGTCCCTAGGTATTCCCAATGCATTGGGTGTTTGGGGATCGGTTATGGTGGGTCTATTAACCGGTTTGTTTATTGGAAAAACGACTGAATATTTTACATCACAGGCGTACCAACCAACAAAAAAAATCGCAGAATATGCAAATACCGGTGCGGCAACTGTTATTATTTCTGGGTTTGGTACAGGTATGATATCCACATGTTTACCGGTGTTGAGTGTCGCTGCTGGTACGATTTTATCGTATTATTTTGCACTCGGATCTTCAAATAACGTTACTGTTGGGTTATACGGTGTTGCGATTGCAGCTGTTGGTATGCTTTCGACATTAGGGATAACATTAGCAACGGATGCTTATGGCCCTATTGCGGATAATGCTGGAGGTAATGCTGAGATGAGTAAACTAGATGCTGAGGTACGTGTCCGTACCGATGCGCTAGATGCACTGGGCAACACCACTGCTGCTACCGGAAAGGGGTTTGCGATTGGTTCAGCTGCGCTTACTGCATTAGCACTAATTGCGTCATATGTTGAGGGTATAAAGTTAACTCTTATTCATGCGGGCGAAAAATTTATTACAGTACATGGGATGGTAGTTCCGCTTAGCCAAGCAACGATTTCTGATATATTGGAGCATTATGGTGTTAATTTGATCAATCCGAGGGTGTTGACTGGAATGTTTATCGGGTCAATGTTAACATTTCTGTTTTGCGGGTTAACCGTAAATTCTGTTGGTCGTGCTGCTGCCAAAATGGTCAACGAGGTACGTCGACAGTTTCGGGAGATAGAGGGGATCATGACGGGAGAGGCAAGTCCAGATTATGCTCGATGCGTGAAGATCGCGACAAGTGCTGCGCAAAAAGAGATGTTGCTACCGGCTATTTTGGCGATAGTATCCCCAGTAATTGTTGGATATGTCTTCGGTGTATCTGCTGTTGTAGGTTTGCTCAGTGGAGCGCTGGCAACCGGGTTTGTTTTAGCGATCTTTTTATCAAATTCCGGTGGAGCTTGGGATAATGCCAAAAAGTATATCGAAGAAGGAGCATGCGGCGGAAAAGGGTCTGATTCGCATAAAGCTGCGGTTGTAGGGGACACTGTTGGGGATCCATTTAAAGATACCGCTGGGCCAAGCTTAAACATCTTGATCAAGCTAATGACGATCGTTTCAGTCGTTTCAGTCGGGATAACGGTGATGTATAGTCT
>JAIDVZ010000022.1 GCA_029059365.1 Opitutales bacterium
TTTTTAAATTTATAGATGAGAGGTTTGGACTTGGTGTTGCGTCGACTGTGAAAGACGCAGCTGCCGACGATACATCGGCTTCATCAAACGAGGAAGATAGCAATGCAGTTGTTATCAAATTTGTTAATGATTTGATAAAAAGATGTATACATGAACGAGCTACAGATATTCATTTTGAGCCGCAACGTGAAAGCTTAATAATCCGATATCGTGTTGATGGTGACTTGATTATTGCACGTGTTCCGGACAATTTGAAGGATTTTCAATTAGCAATTGTTTCTCGCTTAAAGATCATGGCGCGGCTAAACATTTCCGAGAAAAGATTGCCACAAGATGGTAAAATCATGTTTAAATGTGATGACGAATTGATCGATATTCGCGTATCTACATTGCCTGCGATTTATGGTGAAAGTGTGAGTTTAAGATTGTTGAATAACTCCTTCATTCCCAAGGGTATAGAAAATATTTTTTTAAATAAAAAGCATAAAAATACGTTAAAACATGCATTAGCTAGCCCGCATGGAATTATTTTGGTCACTGGACCAACTGGATCGGGGAAATCGACCACGTTGAGCGCATGTCTGCAGACGATTCGTACACCGGAAAAACGTTTGATGACGGTAGAAGATCCGATCGAATATGAAATCAGTGGGATTAACCAGACGCAGATTAATCCAGCCATTGGACTGACGTTTGGGCATGTTCTGCGCTCGATTTTGCGCCAAGATCCCGATATCATAATGATCGGTGAAATCAGGGATCGTGAAACTGCGGATATCGCAATTCGAGCATCGATTACCGGTCATTTAGTTCTGAGTACGTTGCATACAAACGACGCAGTTGGGGCGATTACCAGGTTATGCGATATTGGGGTAGAAAAATTTTTATTAGCGTCTGCGATGAAACTCGTGATTGCTCAACGATTAGTACGAAAACTATGTACATATTGTGCGATACCAGAGGATTTTTCCAAGTTTCCTCGAAAAGAAGCAGAACAAATATTTGCTACTAAAAATTTTGGTAATGCTCATCGAGCGGTTGGGTGCGAGCACTGCAATAATACTGGTTTTTTCGGACGTATCGGGGTGTTTGAGTTTTTGGAGATTAATGACGATATTCATGCTGCGATAGTTGCGGATGTGCCGGAATCAGAAATTCGATCAACAGCTAAACGCAACCACATGCGTCCATTAAAGTCAGACATTTTAAATAACATCAGACTCGGGATTACGTCAATCAGCGAAGCAATCCGTGTAATCGAGCATTGATCTACTTTTTACCTATGCGTTTGGCCCTATACGCCTTTTTCTCCAGAGCGAGATGATTTTCTGCTACTCTAGCTAGTTGAACAAATGGAAATCCAAGCATGAAGTAAAATATCGCCACCAATATACCTGTCCCGAAAAAATCGAAAGACGAGTTAGCTGCGGTGGTATATGCTTTTGTTAGCTCGACGATTGTGACCAGAGAAACAAGGGAAGAATCCTTGATTATAGCTATGAAATCGTTCGTCAGTGGAGGCAGGACGAAGCTAAACGCTTGCGGAAGAATTACATATCGCAGCGATTGCCATTGCGTCATACCTAGTGCTCGAGCAGCTTCTGTCTGTCCGGTCGGAACAGCGAGTAAACCGGCACGAAAATTTTCTGCTTCATAAGATGCATAATTTATTCCGAGAGCAGCGATTCCCGCAATGACTGGTTTGAGAGTGATCCCGATGCACGGCAATCCGTAGAAGATGAAAAACAACTGAATCAATAGCGGAGTACCACGCACAATTTCGACGACAAGTATCACAATGTGGCCGATCCACCGTGGGGCGTACATACGCAGTAAAACAAGAGAAAGCCCGAGAATGACTGCTACGATCATCCCACTTATTGAAATTATAAACGTTGTTATCGCTGCACGTGTGAAGATAGGTAATAACTTGACGTACTTCATCAGCCCATGAGCTGGATGTTGTGCGACGAATGTATTATAAGCTGCGTGCTTTGTACTGGTTATGTAGGCTTGAAAAGCCTCGTTGTCGATATTCCAGCGATCAATGATCGACTGTAAACGTCCACTCTTTATCATCTTTAGAAGTGCCTCATTGATTGGGCCGACGAGTTTTGCTTGATTGGGGTTAATGGCGACTGAATATTGTATTTTACTGAGATTTTCGATGATCTTTAGTCCGCCCAAGCTGAGCCCACAGTAAAGTGCTGCTGGATAATCGATCAAAACTGCATCAATACGATTATTTTTTAGATCTGAAAATGCAGCGTACTCGGTCGGATATTCCGCAATTGAAACGCCCGGTAGAGCTTCTAACATACTCGATGCTTTTGAGCTCCTCAGTGTACCGACTCGTTTATTCTCACAGTCCGATATCGACCTTATACCTGTGTCATCGTCTCTAATTACCAGCGATAATTGGCAAACGTAATACGGGATAGAAAATGGTATTATGCCAGATGGCGATTCATCACTGGATAGTCCATCAATGATGACATCATATAGTCCGCGATTCAGACCAGGGATCAACCAATCCCAATCATTTTGGCAAAAGATCGCTGTTCTGCCGAGCTCTTCACAAATTTCTTCGATGATTTCCTTTTCAAACCCACATAAGACGTGGTTTTCATCGTAAAACACGTTTGGGGCACCACTTTCAGTATCTGCCGCCCAACGTAACTCTTCACAATATGATAGACTCGCGCACAGCAATATCACGCATGTTAGTATTTTTTTCACCTTACATGTACCTCTTTAAGAAACGCTTAGTACGCTCATCTTTTGGCGTAATAAAAATTTCATCTTCATCCGATATTTCCACAATTTTTCCAGATTCCATGTAGATGATATAATCAGATGCATCACGTGCGAATTTCATCTCATGTGTAACAATAACCTGTGTCATGCCGTCTTTATCAAGGTTGCGCATAACTTGTAAAACCTCCTCCACCATTTCTGGATCTAGAGAAGAAGTCGGTTCATCATACAACATTACTGTCGGGTTCATCGCCAACGCACGTGCAATCGCTGCTCGCTGTTTCTGCCCACCGGACAAGCTCCACGGGTGCCGATTATAAAGATGCGCAAGCCCGACTTTATCGAGCAACTCCATGCCAGTCTTTCGGCAAATCTCAGCAGGTTCGCCCTTTACTACCATCGGAGCAAGCATGACATTTTCAAGGATTGTTTTGTGAGGAAACAAGTTAAATGTTTGAAAGACCATGCCTATACTTTGGCGTATTTTATGTGCATATTTTGTAAAAGTTGCGAAATTAGACGCTGCTAACTCCGATGAAATTGTAATTCCGTTGATGGATACTACCCCTTCATCCAAAGTTTCTAGGCAATTCATACAGCGCAAAAGGGTTGATTTACCGCATCCGGATGGTCCAATGATTGAAACCAGATCGCCGCTTTCTATATCGAAACTAACATCTTCTAAGACATTCTGTTCATGGTAATTCTTAGAAAGATTTTCTACGTGTATCAAAGGGATCACTGTTTGGTCTGCCATTGTATAATTCTCGCGCTGCTAATAAAACATGATTTTAGCTTCTATTTTGTTTTTGGATAAAAAGTAAATAAAAAATACAAAAATACGCCAGCACATATCGCAGAATCTGCAATATTAAATACCGGCCAATGATAATGTCCGATTTGAAAATCGATGAAGTCGACTACGCTACCGAATGCTAATCTGTCAATAATATTGCCGGCGATACCTGCACATATCAAGCCATATGATATTTGATTATATTTACTTTTGAGGTCCAAGATTTCACGTGATACAAAAATCAGAAGCAGTACCAATAATCCGAATATCCCAAGTAATGTACCGTTATTCTGGAACATACTCCATGCGGCACCAGTATTTTTTACGTAAGATAAGGACAGAAAGTATGGTACGACGATCACCGTATTTTCGGTCAAAAAAACGGTTGCCAACCACTTTGTCATTTGGTCGACGATTAATACGATTAAGACAATTTTATAAAAAGAAGAATATTGTTTACTCTTCTTCATAATTGTTGAACCCATCGACGTCATCATGTTGTTCATTATCGAAGATTATACTGCTGTTTGTTTGGTCTTTGACAATTTTTTGTTTTTCTTGAGCTTCTTGTCCTTGCAAAGAATATCTTGTAAACGGCACCGCCTCTAGACGCTTCGGTTCAATCGGATTTCCTGTTGCTTCGCAGATACCATAGGTTCCGTCGTGTATTCGCTGTATAGCTTGCTCAATTTCAGTTAGCGCTTCTTGTTCACTTGACAGTAAACTTAATGCAAATCCGGAATCAAAATTTTCCAATTCAGGATCATCTTCAGCCTCATTTTTTGGAGAAAGCTTGTCTAGTCCGTTCTGTAATTTGTGTTTCAGTGCGAGCAGCATTTTATAGTATTTCCGATATTTTGCAGGGACTTTTGATGGGTCTTTGTCCTTATTTTCGACCTGCTTATTTACTTGTGGATTAAAGCCGAGAATATCAGCTATGGAAGCAGCTTTCACTTTTTGTTGTTGTCCCGCATTAGTAGGTTGATGGTTCAAGATATCCTGCTTAAGCTCGACGATGTCGCTTTTTTCAGATTGTTCTTTTTGTTCTTGCTGGCACTTAATGACTTCGCGAACGTCATCCATCGTGAACGCCATCTCATTTATCTTTTTTGGTTTTTGAGGAGTAGCAGTAGTATTCATTCCCATATCTTAAACCCTTTTACATAAAATTTTCATATTTTGCTCTAAGTGCTTCCAGGCTTTTTGGGGATACACGCCCGAAACTACCAGCATCCACGAGTTCAGGCACCCATTTCCAGCTACGCGGACATTTCTCTCCTTTTGCATGTTCAACAGAAACCGTGGTCTCATCACAGTCGGAAATTTTGAGCTCAACCTGGGAAACGATAAATAGTTCCTCCAAAATATCGCGATATTCATCCAATAATTTTGCGATTGGATCAGTGGATGAACATTCTATATGTACCAATGCTTCCAACGATTGTCCGATGATCTTTGATTGACGAGCATGCTCAAGCTTCTCATTGACCTTGTCCCTGAATTTCAAAAGTGCGTCGATAACAGATTCTTCATTTTCAAATTGGACAATTTTATCTATTGCCGGCCAGTCCATAAGTTGGACATGCTGATCAGATACCTCAGAATCAGTCAGTAAATATGCCAGAGCTTCATCACATGTAAAAGTCAAAATCGGTGCAAGTACAGCGATCAAGGTGTTTAGTATGATATATATTGCCGATTGCGATGACCGACGCTCAGGAGAATTGTAAGCGTAGGTATATAGCCGATCTTTTAGAACATCATGATAAACACTGGATAGCTCGGATGTACAAAATTTATTCACCAATTGGTAAACTTTATGCATATCAAATGCAGTATATGCAGCATCGGTCTCTTCGATCAACCGGCGAGTCTTTTGCAAAATCCACTTATCTATTATCGTCATGTCTTTTTGTGGGACCGTATGTTGTTTAGGGTCAAAATCGTACAAGTTCCCGATTTGGAATCTCAATGTGTTACGAATTGTGCGATACGAAGATACGATATGGTTGAAGATATCATCGGAAACTGTAACATCTGTACGGAAATCTTCAGATGCTACCCATAAGCGCACGATATCAGCGCCAAATCGGTTGACATAGTCATCAGCAGTTTGTGGCTTATTATCGCTTTTGGAGACCTTTTTTTTGTTTTCATCGACCACAAATCCGTGTGTGAGGATTGTTTTGAATGGTGCTTTCCCATGCTCGGATATCACGCTTGTCCACAATGAGGATTGAAACCAACCACGATGTTGATCGCTGCCCTCGAAGTATAGATCTGCTGGCCATGTCAAATTCGGGTCATGTTTCAAAACAGCGCGATGACTATTTCCAGAGTCTAGCCAAACATCGAGTGTATCGGTCGACTTTATCATAGACTCTACATCCCAATTTTCGGGGACCTTTATGCCATCTAAAATCTCGTTAACCGTTGCGCGGAACCAAAAATCAGAACCATATTTCCCGATTTTTTTTGCGATCATACGGATCACGGACTCATCAATCAAAGGTTCATAATCCTTAGTATAAAATACTGGCAGTGGTATCCCCCATGCTCGCTGCCGGCTGATACACCAATCTGGGCGAGTTTCAATAGCCGCACGTATGCGATTTTCTCCCCATTCTGGGAGCCATGATACCGATGATACTGCATTTAACAGTTTGTCGCGCAATTCGTTATTATCCAATGAGATAAACCATTGCGACATTGCTCGAAAAATAACAGGAGTTTTAGAGCGCCAGCAAAACGGATATTGATGTGTGATTTGTTTTTCGTGAATTAGTGCGTTTGCGCGTTTCAGCATTTCGATAACTTTTTTATTAGCTGCGCTTCCCTCAGAGCCCCCTTTATCTGATGTGGTCTCTAATATGCTTACACCCACTAACTCCGTTGGGATCTGGCCGTCATCAATATAACATCCGTCATCATTGATGGGCGAATAAATTTCTAGTTTGTAGTTTAGGCCAGTGACGTAATCTTCCAGACCGTGCCCAGGTGCGGTGTGTACACATCCTGTTCCAGCATCAGTAGTTACATAATTTGCTAACACGATCGGGCTTGTTCGATTAATAATCGGATGTTTAGTGGTCAAATGTTCCAACTCTGCCCCTGAAAATTCTTTTAAAATCTTGTATGAGATAGAACATTCATCTGCGAAATTTTTCAACAATTCAGACCCGATGATGTAACACCCTTCTTCGGTCTGTATTGCGGAATATTTGAGACTTGGATGTACCGCGATAGCTACATTAGATGGGATCGTCCATGGGGTGGTTGTCCAAATTACTACATATGAATCGTGAGGTAGCCCAAGCTTGTCAGCCGATGCTTCTTCGAGCTTAAATTTTACCCATATCGATGGACTGGTGTGTTGCTTATACTCAATCTCGGCTTCTGCCAACGCAGTCCGACATGGTATCGACCAGTAGACCGGTTTCTTTCCGCGATAGATCAGACCTTGTGAGACACAATCAGCAAAAAATTCAAGTACAGTCTCCTCATATTTAGGGTCCATCGTCCGATACTCATGTTCCCAATCGGCCAATATCCCGAGACGTTTGAATTGTTTACGCTGTTTTTCGATATAATTTTTAGAAAATGTTGCACATTCTTGACGCAACGAAAGGGTGTCTAAGGTTTGATGTTTTGCTTTTAATTCTTTGCTTACCTTGTGCTCGATTGGCAGTCCGTGACAATCCCACCCAGGTATATAAGGTGTGCGATACCCATGCATCGAACGATGTCGAATAATGATATCTTTAAGGATCTTGTTTAATGCGGTACCAATATGTACATCCCCATTGGTAAAAGGTGGTCCATCGTGCAAAACAAAAGGCTTCCCAGCCAGATTTTTTTGCTGAATTTTATTATAAAGATCCTCATTCTCCCATGTTTGTATACGTTTCGGTTCGCGATTCACGAGGTCAGCGCGCATAGGAAACTCGGTTTTGGGCAAATTTAGAGTATCTTTTATGTCCATCGCGCGAACAAATACTAGCAATTTCAAAAAAGTCGAGAATTGTTTATATTCTGCCAAAAATCTTTATTCATCAGCCTTATCGCGTGTTTGATATGAAATTGACAAAGCTTTTTTATCGCGATAGACACTGACCTGGATTTACGATGGAGATATTGGAGATATTCAAAAATTTGGTTGCCGGAAAGCATGCGCATGATGATTTAAAAAAAGTAACTACAGTGGGCATAGAATATCTCGACAAAGCAAAAGCTTGGTTGGACGATCTCGAGCAGAATGGAGATCATGAGAAAATTGCAAACATTCTGAACGAAGTTACGGAAAATGTGCACAAAAATATGGCCGAAAAATTTCGTAATGGTGAATTAGGCTCGGAATTAATGGAACAGATGCATCGCTTAGCACTGATGTTCCCGTCGCAACTGGCAGATAGTTTTGAAAAATTACTGCAGATCTTTTACGATAAATATCATAAATAAAAATGAGCGGACCAACGCCGCTCATCTTACCTGGATAAAACTAAATTGCTAATCAAAGCTACCAAGTAAGACGGGGATTTTATGGATTCGTTCAAAATTTTTAAATCTGTATGAAGATCGGCTATTTTAGCCATGTATATGGCAGATCATGAGGATAAATAAGCGAATTATTGGATCACCTGTGAATTAAAAAATTTGCAACAGAAAACGAATTAAGAACCCGAAAATTTTAGCGAAATTCTTGAGCATTTAGTGGTGGTGGGAAAGCGATTCGAACGCTTGAAGGGTAACACCCGACAGATTTACAGTCTGCATCCTTTAGCCACTTGGATATCCCACCAGCAACT
>JAIDVZ010000023.1 GCA_029059365.1 Opitutales bacterium
ATTATATTCCTTATTTTTGTAAATTTCGATAAAACTGGAGCCCCCGAGCGGACTTGAACCGCCGACCTCATCCTTACCAAGGATGCGCTCTGCCAACTGAGCTACAAGGGCGCACGCCCACAGTAATCCACCAGAATCACTCGAAGACCAGAGTCCAGGAATTTGCACGGTGATCGGCAAACGTCAATATTTATTTAAAATGGTATTACAAAATTATTTTCGTGCGATATATGCGCACCTTTGTGACCAAATTTGAGACGTTTTTTAAGTTTGCTGTGTCTTTTAAATATCAAAAAACACGCGTTGTAGGACTGACTTAGGCGAATATACTCTTGGATCCTGAATCCGGCGCCCAAACACCAGATGAAGGTGTTTGGACATTTCCGGGTATGTTAAGCAGCAGACCTTCTAATCAACTTGTTACAAAAAGATATCAATTTCGATTTAACGATACTGATAAAATTTATTTCAGTATGAAATGTTTTTGCTGTTGGCTGCGCTGGAGTATTCGGTGCTTTGTGTGGTTGTTTGTGGAAACGCTTAGAACGCTTAATTTCAAATTCATGTGATTTCTGTATTTCTAATTTTTGATTTGCGTCTGGTTTTGGAGATGAACAAGCGGTTTGGGTTCCGACATCCGTTGAAACAATTTTGACTTTAGGTGATTTTTCTATTTTTGGTTCTTGAGTTTTTTGCTCCACATTCGCTTTCGAAGGCAAATTTTCCTTCTGTGTATTGGCCTTCGATTCGACGGTTCTAACGAGAGCAGCTTCTGGTTCCGTACTTAGCGTAGAATCGCTTGTTGTATCGATAGGAGACTGCGGGCTATACTGTTCTTGATCTGAGGATGTTTTTTCCGAAGGTTGAGCCAATGATGGGTTTGTTGCTAAATTTTTTACATTCGAAAAGTCTGTATTGCCTTCTGCAAGTAGCTTCAACCATTTTGCGACTTCAGCAGCGCTTGGTCTTTTAGAAGGATCTTCGTTGAGGCACGCTAGGCATACTTGCCTAATGAATTCTACCTGTTCATCAGAAAAACGTGCTATTGGTGGAAGATACGCACTGTCTCTAATACACATAT
>JAIDVZ010000024.1 GCA_029059365.1 Opitutales bacterium
GAACAGATATGTGCCTGTGCTAACTCGATTTATAATATAGAAGGCGGTACCCATTTATCAGGTTTTAGAACAGCATTGACGCGCGTAATAAACGCATATGCCAAGGCAAACAATTTGCTGAAAGATAAAGATCCTGCCCTGACCGGTGATGATGTTCGCGAGGGTTTGACAGCGGTAATTTCGGTCAAGGTGCCTGAGCCACGGTTTGAAGGGCAGACAAAAACAAAGCTTTCAAACGGTGAAGTTGATGGAATTGTCCAAAAAATAGTTGGTGATAAGTTAAAGTATATTTTTGAAACAAACCCGGCTATCGCGCGTAGGATAGTTGATAAATGTACAAACGCTGCACGTGCCCGTGAAGCCGCTAGAAAAGCCCGTGAAACAGTGCGTAAAAGTGCGATGTCAACCGGTGGATTACCTGGCAAATTAGCAGATTGTTCAGAAAAAGATCCAGCATTATGTGAGTTGTTTATTGTCGAGGGTGACTCTGCAGGTGGATCAGCCAAACAGGGGCGTGATCGCAGATATCAGGCAATCTTACCATTATTTGGGAAAATTATAAATGTGGAAAAAGCACGCATCGATAAGGTATTGAATAGTGAGGCGATCAGAATGATCATAACCGCATGTGGGACCGGGATTGGCAATTCTGGTGATGTTGGTGGTTTCGATGCTGATAAATGTCGTTATCATAAGATAATAATCATGACAGATGCGGATGTTGATGGGTCTCATATCCAGACATTGCTTTTAACCTTTTTTTTCCGGCAGATGCGTGAGTTAATTGATAGAGGATACATCTATATCGCGCAACCACCATTGTATAGAATTAAGCGTAAAAAGAAGGAACGTTACGTCGATAATGATAAGGAGCTAAATAAAATTTTGCTCGAGCTCGGTTCGGAAGATGTTTCACTGATCCGCGCAAAGGATGGATATCAATTTACCCGCGACCAATTAATTAGCATAGTGAATAGCTTTTCGAAATTAGAAATGCTTGGACAAAGCGTGGTGCGGCATAACTGTTCGCTACCGTTATACCTTGATCAACATGATCCTCAAACTAATAAATTGCCAAAATATATTGCACGTATACGTACCGGAAGTGCTGAAGAATTTGAATTTTTACGCGACGAAGATGCCCGTGCCGAGTTTTGTCAAAAAAACAATATTGTGGATGATAGTATTGTGCACGATGTTACAATTGATGGTCAAATGTTCAGACGTCGAATTTCGATACATGAGATTTATGAAGCTCCACAATTAAGCGAGATACTCAGCGAGTTAGCGGCCTCTGAGATTGATATTTCGACTTTTGAACCAACTTCTCAACCGCGCTACTTTTTGATCGAAGGAAATTCTTCAGACGTAAAGAAAGAAAGTAAACTTGAGATGCATTCTGGTCTAGAGATGTTGACTCAGGTTCGTGAGCTTGGTCGACGTGGACTGAGCATACAACGTTATAAAGGTCTTGGTGAGATGAACCCGAAACAGCTCGCTGAGACTACAATGGATCAAGAAAAAAGAAAATTGGTAAAAGTGAGCATTGAAGATGCAGCTTCAGCGGAAGCAACGTTCTCTATGCTAATGGGAGAAGATGTTGGAATTAGACGAGCGTTTATAGAAGATAACGCACTTAACGCTTTATACCTAGATATTTAAGAAAATTTTTCACACAAATGTACACCGAAAACGATAAAACAGAAGTGAATAATATATCCGACGTCATGAAATCGGCGTATATCGATTATTCGATGTCGGTAATCGTTAGCCGTGCTTTGCCGGATGTTCGTGATGGTTTAAAACCGGTCCAGCGAAGAATATTGTACGCAATGTTTCGGGAGGGGTTGTTATCTTCACGCCCATTTGACAAGTGCGCTGGTGTTGTTGGTGAGGTTTTAAAAAATTATCATCCACATGGTGATTCATCAGTGTATGATACACTTGTTCGGCTCGCTCAGGATTGGGTGATGCGGTATCCTCTAATTTTCCCACAAGGTAATTTTGGATCGATTGATGGAGATCCTGCAGCCGCCTATCGTTATACGGAGTGTAAGTTACAGAATATATCCGAGGACTTGTTGAAAGACATAGATGAGGATACTGTCGACTTTGTTCCAAATTATAAGGAAAGCACAACTGAGCCATCCGTATTACCATCTGCGCTCCCAAATTTATTGATGAACGGGTCGACTGGTATAGCGGTGGGTATGACTACTAATATACCGCCTCATAATTTTGGTGAATTAGTTGATGCTGCTTGTAAAATTATTGATGATCCAGAAGTCCCGGTTAGCGAACTTTGCTCGATCATCCGTGGTCCAGATTTCCCGACTGGTGGTGTTGTAGTTGGTACGGAGAGTATAAAGCGTTACTTAAGTACTGGGCGTGGAATAATACGTGTCCGTGGAGTTTTGTCGGTTGAAGAGAATGAAAATGGCAAGGTTAAGATAATTATTACGGAGATTCCCTATGGGGTTAATCGTGCGATGCTCGTTACTCGTATCGCTGAACTCGTGCATGAGAAAATTTTAGATGAGGTTAGTGATTTACGTGATGAATCTGATGAAAAAACACGCATCGTCATCGAATTGAAGCGGGATGCTGTCACTCGGGTAGTAATAAATAAGCTGTATAAAAATACACAACTAGAGTCGACATTTGGTGTCATCATGCTCGCATTATATCAGCGGCGGCCAAGGCAGATGAACATCAAAGAGTTGCTTGAATGTTATATCGAGCATAGACAGGATGTTATTACCCGTCGAACAATTTTTCGACTGAAAAAGGCCGAGGCTCGTGCTCATATTTTGAGTGGATTTCGTATCGCGCTGGACAACTTGGATGAATTCGTACGTACTATTCGTGAATCGAGCAACAAGGAAGATGCTAAAATCGCCCTTATGTCTAAATTCCCTCTCACTGAAGTACAAACATTGGCTATTCTTGATCTCCGTTTGTACCAATTAACAGGTATGGAGCGCAATAAAGTTGATTCTGAATATGATGAATTGTTGAAAACGATAGCCAATTATAAAACTATTCTCTCAGATGAGTCTGCGCTGTTGAATTTAGTAAAAGAGGAGTTGGTGGCATTACGTGACAAATATTCATCTCCACGAATGACGCATATCGAGGAAGATGCTGGTGAATTTAGGATAGAGGATGTAATCGCCAATGAATGTTGTGTATTAACGGTTACAAATAAAGGTTTTATAAAACGTACCTCTGTTAGTTCCTATCGTTCGCAGCGGCGTGGAGGTAAAGGGGTGATCGGTGCTGGCCAGCATGATGAAGATTCAATAGAACATTTGTTTACTGCCAATACCCACGATAACATAATGTTTGTGATGGATAGTGGGCGTGTATATGTCGAGAAAGTTTACGAGATCCCCGATGGGTCACGTATATCGAAAGGACGATCTGTGGTTAACCTGATCGACATGCGCTCGGATGAACGTATCGCTGCAATGATTTGTTTTCAAGAGTTTGTGCAAGATAAGTATTTGGTCATCTGTACACGTAAAGGAGTTATTAAAAAGACCTGTCTTGAGGCGTATAAGAACGTTCGCCGTGGTGGAATTATTGGTATACAAATTGATGAAGGGGATCAACTAATGGGGGCCATGTTAACCAACGGAGATAATGAGATTGTATTGATTACCTCCAATGGTATGTCCATTCGGTTCCATGAGCGTGAATTACGTGACCAGGGTCGATCAACTCGTGGGGTACGCGGAATTGCACTTAAGCCTGGAGATGATGTGTGTGCTATGACGGCTGTGAATGACCAGTCTACCTTCCTATTAGCCGCAAGTAATGGGATGGGTAAACGTTCGAAATTTAGCGAATATCGTTTACAAAAACGAGGAGGATCTGGCGTTATTGCCATGAAGTTACGTGGAGATAGCAAATTAATCGGCGCTCTCACTGTTGATGATAATGATGAGGTGATGATGGTCACCAACGACGGACAGGCCGTACGTGCCCCGATAAAAGATGTTCGGGTTATCGGAAGAACAACTCAAGGGGTTCGTTTAATTACTTTATCTGATGATGATACGTTGGTTGGAATTTCAAAAATTCTCAATGTCCAAGAGCAATAAGCCCGATAATTCCGAAGTTGGAAGTCGCTGTTAAATATTACGGCATAAAAAACAATCTTTCAGAGAAATTTTCCCGAAAGATTGTTTTTTGATACCATTCAGAAAAACATATCTACAGATGAATTTTTTAGAACAAACCTGGATATATTCTCCTGAGTTTTTAAAACAAACTTTAAGCCTTTTCCATGGAAGATTTGCAGAGTAAATTTTCTTGCTCTTGTACAATTTCATTTGCTCTTGCTTGAAGCTTTTGCCATTCATCCACGAAGGCCTTTCGTTCATTGTACCATGCTTGAATACCGATAAGTCCTTGCTCCACAAAATTTGCGGCTTGTCTATATTCGCTATGCTCAAGCACGCTTTCACAATTTTGCGCAATAACATTTAAATTGTGATGAGCTCTTACGAGACAGGTAATGTAATTTACCAGATTTTCCCTGTTTTCGCCGAGTCTATCTGCCAATTCGGATATTTTTTGATTCCAAACCCCAAGACTTTCATTGTATTGAGCACCGAGTAATAATGCAAGTAACGGATTATTTAATTGATCTTCCAAGTTCCATAGCGCTTCGCGTAATTCTACAAGCTCTGGAAGATATTGTTTTATTTCTTGCGGTGTATTCGGATTTTGTAATGGTTTGAGTGCCCGTATATCCTTCACCAGTTTATCGATTCCAGCCTTAGCTCCGGATAAATTGCTTTGGAAGTCGACAGTAGCCGTTCCAGCAGCAGTGCGTCTTATATCGTGAAGATCCACTTGTTTCGCTAAGAAATCAGTTTTGTATTTAGCAAATTTTTGTTTTATATCTCCAATTTTCTGATTAACAGCGTCGAGCTCACCGTCTAAATCAGCCATCCTTTGTTCGAGATCAGAATAATTTACCTGTTCCTCAGGCAAACTTAATGATTGATTTTCAGTAAACTGCACGTTTCCATTGTTATTATTGTTAGCATTTACATCTGTAGGAGTGTTATATGCGTCGCCTACGTGGGGAGCATTTGGATTAATCGTTGGATTGTTCATATTGACCCTGTGTTAAATTTCAATATTCTTGAGAATAGACAATTTAAGCTAAGTCAAGTGATATTTTTCTGTGCCTCTTTGGAAGATGTAATTTGGTTTTCAATTTTGTTGTTGAATGTTTAATAAATTTGCCTGGATTTTAATGTTTGTGAAGTTGTATGCATCCAATAATATTTGACTCGTTATGTTGTGGTGGTAAACTTCCGCGGAAGTCAGTTTTTGCAGTATATTTTCAAAAAGTCTTGTTTTTAAGCTTAACGTATTGAGTAATTGGGAAATTTCTTGATCTTTCTTGGTTATTTCTTCTTCAAGTTCTTTGATTTTTTTTCTCAATGTTTGGATATTTTCATTGGAATTGGTTACTCTTTGTACAAGAGGTTTGCTGCCACTGTTTAACCATGAAGATGAAGGTGAAACGCCGGTAAGAAGGGATCCAATTTTTCCGATACTGGGCTTCATGATACCACTGTTTATAGTATCACATTTTTCATTTGATAAATTTTGTTTTGTTAGGTAGGGCTGAACGGGGGATTTTCTGTATGAATGATGTGGTATACTCATGTTTAGGCCAAATTTGCTGTGATTTTTAGATTTAAAAAGACTGTTAAAATTTTATGAAAGAAAGCAAGCAGATCTTTTGAGTTCATTTCGTACTAGGCTATGATTGCTTTGTTTGACGATTATGGGCCGTATATATTGAGGTTTTGGCTATTGGTTCATCTATTATGAAAGACTTTTTTTGATTTTTGGAAAATTCTCTGTGTGTTAGTGACCTGCGATGCTTTTAAGCACTAGCAATTGCTTTAACCTCTTCTTTTAAATCCTGTAATCTCTGTTGTATTTGTTGAATTAACTTAGTTTGATCGTTTTGGGTGGAAATAAATTGCAGTAGATCTTGT
>JAIDVZ010000025.1 GCA_029059365.1 Opitutales bacterium
TTGTAGTGATATTAGCCAACGCAAAAACCAATCTTTTTCTAGCAATTACCGGACGATATATCGGTACTTATCACGAATTGCTATCTTTAAATGTGCCCAATGATATTTATGATCACATTACAATCTCCGAATCCGATCACTGGTCTTTTGAATGCAATGATAATGCATTACTAAAAAACAATACCATACATCGAGTTGTTGAACAATTGCGACCATTATTGGCTAAAAAATATTGCATCAAGCTAGAAAAAAATATCCCACAATTATCCGGATTTGGCGGCGGAAGCAGTGACGCCACAGCGGTACTTAAGTTTTTTAATGCTAAAGAAAATCTTAAATTAACCCACGAAAAATTGGTAGAAATTGCCAAAAACATCGGTGCTGATTGCCCTTTTTTTATACAAAATAGGCCTGCTATAGTCTCTGGGATTGGGGATATAATCTCTCCACTCGACGAACAGGTAGTTCAACATCTTAAAAAATATCAAATGATCATTTTTAAACCTCCATTCGGAATGGAAACAAAATTGGCGTATCAGAAACTACGCACCACACATACGCGCCTTTATATCCCCTATTCAAAAGCAACAAAATTGATGAACAATTTAATTCAGGAAATTCTGAATTTCAGCCCAAAGCTTTCATTATTCAATACTTTTTCTGATATTATTTTCTCCGAACACGGTGAATTATGCATTCTCAAAAAAAAATTAGAGCATATGAACGTCAATCTTGTGCTAAGCGGTAGTGGAAGTGGCTGTTCCTGCCTATTCAAAGATCCCTCTCAAACAACACATATCGTCGATATAATAAAAAACCATTTTAAACAGGAAATTTTCATCCGAAAAACCGCTATCGCCTAAAAGTCGTCATTAAATTAAAGTTTGGTTCATATACATCAAAATCAACCAAAAGCTTTGACTTTTATTGGTATTTTTGTAAACTTACATCCTTATGGGTAAAATAAATAACCAAATTCCAAAAGATTCCTACAATCAGGGACCCAAAGAGGATGTAGTGCAACCTATTTTCAAGGTTATTTATTCCTACCTTGGCCGTAAAGGAACGGGATCTTCTCATAGATCGAAATTTGGCATAACTTACGCCAACCAACATGGCAGCAAAGAATTGCATTTAGGCACCATTAGAGATGATTTGTTAAAATTTAGAGCAATGTGTAAACCGGAGTAAAATCGTATATTTTTTGCACTTACTCAAGTACATAATCAAAAATTTTTACAGAAAATAGGGGAAAATTGCGGCAGGCCTCATTTGTAAAAAATTTAAATTTGGACAAACCCTAAATACAAGTGTTGAATTTTTACTTGAATCTTGATTTTTTCTGAATTTGAATCACAATGGACGCGTTGTGACCATTCCAAATTTCTCAGGAACAAAAGACGCCCATGATATATCCTATACGAGCAATTTTCCTAATAACAAAGCACCTGTGAACTACAGCGACGTTATAAAAACAATACTAACTGGTCGAAATTCCGAAAAAATAAGCTCCATAGATATAGAAAATACGATGATACAAACTATGTCCGGTTTGATAACGTTTGCGATCGTTTCCGCAGTTTCATGTATATTATGTGCACTTTTTGCGCCGTTGATCGCAACTATATCAATAGCAGCAGTAACAGGATTGCTACTAACATCTGCAATCATATTTGGGATAAAGAGCAGACAATCTAGACTAGAAGCAGAAGCTAGAGAAAATCACAACAGAATGATAAAATAGTGTAACATCAGACATAGCAGGACAGCTGAGGGGTTTTCATACAATAGCCATCACTATAAGAATGAAGATGATGATAAGCCGAGAGCAGGTAATAATTTATTTGACCAATAGCTCAGATAATCAAAAGCTTTGACTATGTTGTGAAAGTTCAAACGAACATCGGAATATCCAGCTGACCTTGGAGGTCAATTCAAACATAAGCTTATTTGTTTTCAAATAACAGACACAAAAAAATTGGAGCCGAGGATGAGGCTCGAACTCATGACCCACGCATTACGAATGCGTTGCTCTACCAACTGAGCTACCCCGGCAATAAAAACAGCCTTCAAGCTAGCCTGCATAACGGCTAAAGGCAATAAGAAACTTGCAATTAAACAAAAAAAAGATACACTACGTGCATGGATTCAAGTTTTGATGTAAAATTTTCCAAAAACGACGAAAATACCATATTGGATAATTTGAAAAATTTTCATGAACACAGTATTACGATACCTAAAGATGGTATCCCCATCCAACTAAAAGACGGCAATATAATCCGGATGAACGGAATAAAAAAATCTGGAGTCGAAGGAGGCTTTATATTTTCTCTATGCGATAGAGAAGGGCAAGTACTAGATGAACAAACATACATGGGAAAGGTATTGTTTTCATCAAAAAATATTTCTAAAGGAAAGTATAGGAAAGCTAATGCTAAAAATAAAGCTACATATTTGGCAACCGGTAGAACAAGGGATGAGATCAATCGTGATGTGATACAGGAATATATATCATTAAAATTGGCAAATATAGTGTACGATGGAATATCTCCGGAGCCTAAACTTGGTGAAGTATCAGATGATGGACGTTTATTCTTAATGACAAAAATGCAAGGGCAAAAAGAGAATGAAAATTTTTCAACTTTAGGAGAATTAAATGATTCATCGCCAGGGAGCCTGTCAGATATACCGAAGGAACAGTGGCAGGCAGCATATGCGGTAACAGTCGGCTTGTTAAACGATGGTGATGCAAATAAACGGGGTAATATTGGTGCGATATTTACACCATCAATTGATGAAAACAGAAGATATTCGGTACATAAAAGATTGTCTTTATTTGATTTGGGACACCCAAACCCCAACAAATTCGGACTTGATTCTAATTTTTTACCAACTGCCTGGACGAAAATAGGTCAAGCTTTATCAAAAGTAGCAAAAGCCGCGAACATAGACAGACCATTACAACAAATCTTCACCATCGAACCTTTTATACAAGATAAACTCACTGCAGACGAAAGGAAAGAAGCTCTCATCAAACTTTGCGACAAGCAAGAAAGGATACTTTCCTGCTTAAACACAACAAAAAACGAGCTTGAGAGTAAGGGATACAATACCGATGTAATTTCATCTTTGCAAAAAGAGGTAGAAAAAAGATTCGAATATCTCAAAAAAGTCACCGGATATCATACCACCTAAGAAATCGAACAGTAAAGACAAACTGGAGCCGACTGTCAGAATCGAACTGACGACCGTTCGCTTACAAGGCGAGTGCTCTACCAACTGAGCTAAGTCGGCCTAAAAAACTAACTAAGGACGAGAGGAGGCTATTATCTATGGCGAGAGAATTTCTTGTTAAATTTCTCAACACGTCCAGCTGTATCCACAAACCTCTTTTCACCAGTGTATGCCGGATGTGAATCTGAGGTCACATCACAATAAACGACATTATACTCTACCCCATCAATCGTTTCCTGCTGTTTCGATTTCAAAGTAGAAAGTGAAAAAAACCTCTTCCCACTGGAAACATCTATGAAACACACGGGGCGTAAAACCGGATGAATGTCCTTCTTCACAACAAAACTCCTTCAAAAATTTTCACAAACTACCCTTGACGCGCTTTATATCGCGGGTTTGTTTTACATATCACGTACACACGACCATGCCGATTAACCACCTGACAATCAGGATGCCTGACTTTTAAAGACCTCAGAGACGCACTCTTCTTCATATATCCTCGAAAAAATTAGAATCTAAAGCCATGTCAACAGCAAAAATCAACTGTTTTCTAGCCAAAGTGATAAATCTTGTAGCACGATACCAGTACCATTGGCAACTGCGCTCAGCGGATCCTCCGATACAATAGCTGGTAATCCAGTTTCCGCAGAAATAAGCATGTCCAAATTACGTACCATCGAGCTCCCACCGGACAATACAATTCCACGATCAACTAGATCAGAAGATAATTCAGGCGGACACTGTTCAAGCGCATTTTTTATAACATTCACTATGGAGGCAATTTCGTCTTTCATCGCATCCCTTACCTCTTGTGAAGTAATTACGATCGTTTTTGGCAAGCCTGCTAAAGAATCACGCCCCTTTATGCTCATACTCAGCTCATTGTCTAACGGATATGCGGACCCTATCTTGATTTTTACTTCTTCAGCAGTTCGTTCACCGATGATTAGATTGTATTCGCGTTTTACGTAATTTATGATGCTCCTATCCATCTCGTCGCCACCAATTCGGACACTGCGCGAGAATACAATACCATTAAGCGATAAAATCGCTACCTCCGTGGTACCACCGCCGATGTCGACGATCATGTTTGCAGAAGGTTCATCAACCGGTAATCCAACCCCAATAGCGGCAGACATCGGCTCTTGAATCAACAAAACATCACGTGCGCCAGCATGTACCGCAGCCTCTTTAACCGCACGTTTCTCAACCTCTGTAATTCCAGATGGGACCGCAATTATAATTCGGGGCGGAACAAATTTCATAGAACGCGAAACTTTGTTGATAAAATAACGCAACATCGCCTCCGTGACCTCAAAATCCGCGATAACCCCCTCCTTCATTGGTCGCAAAGCGATAATGTTTCCAGGTGTACGCCCGAGCATACGTTTCGCCTCAGCACCAACCGCACGTACACGGTGAGATGAAGAATAGATAGCCACTACGCTAGGCTCGCGCAAAACAATGCCTTTGTCTTTAACAAAAACCAAAGTATTAGCAGTACCTAGGTCAATCCCGATATCGTGAGACCAAAACCCAAACATCTTGCAAAAAGCACTAGCCAGCCTATTCTTTAAACTAGAAAACATCTTCATTCACACACGCTCTATGTATCAAAACGATGCCAAGCAACTAAGTCAAGGACAACATCCCAACACAGCGAGCTGCCTCTGTCTACCATAATAAACTCAGGCTGGCAATATAAAAATAAAATTTACTTGAAAATTTTTACTATTCCCCTCATATTGAGACCACAGGTGCTAAGTCGCTTTTATTGAAGCCTCGAGCAAAAGTCTCTTAAAGAATGCATTTAATCGATTTAAATAGAACAACAGATATCGGGTCGCAGTGTTTGTACATTGAATTAGGAAAGTTCAATAT
>JAIDVZ010000026.1 GCA_029059365.1 Opitutales bacterium
ATCTAGTTTGTTAAAAATTGACATTCAAAAGTATAGTAGATTTTTATAGAAAGAAATTTCGCTGCTTATCAGAAATCGGTAAACCAATTTTCTCCATAACTTTCAACATATCTTCCCAAACAGTACGTTTCGTCTGCATGGTATTGTTCCTAAGTAAATAAGACGGGTGGAATGTCACCATACACGGGGTTCCGTCGAACTCCAACCAGTGTCCACGAACATCCCTCATACGCCGGGTTGAATCGTACCCAAACAACCCGTTAACCGCAGTCGCTCCGAGCGCAACGATAACCTTAGGTTGCACAATATTGATTTGGGCCTTCAAATATGGTAAACAGAACTGCATCTCATCTTGAGTTGGCGGACGATTTCCAACTGCAGAATCAAGCTCTGGCCGCCAGTTCATAATGTTACCGATGTACACCTCGGATCGTGTTAAACCCATCGCCAATATGATTTTTGTTAATAATTGGCCCGCACGCCCAACAAAAGGTTCACCTTGCTCCTCTTCGTCCGCCCCTGGAGCCTCACCGCAAAAAAAGATATCCGCATCCAAATTTCCTACTCCAAATACAATTTTTTTACCCGGTCTTACGTGTTGATTACAGGTTGGGCAAGACAACACCTTGTTTTTCAGCCAAGCATACTGCTCTTGTTTGCTCATATTTGGCAAAATTATTGGCTCATTTACAGGAAAATAAGTACTTTTACTGGTATTAGATTTCATGTTATCCTGCCTCTGGTTGAAATTTTGATCTTTTGTTTCAAAAACAGGCGAGTTATTTCCAATCTGTCGTAAAAACTGCAAATTATCCTCGCTGATAAAGACCTCATCTCGGCCGTCCTTTTTCAGGTCTTCAAGTGCGAGTATCAACAGGTTTAGCATGTTCGACATATAACGATCATCGTACCACAACTTCAAAATGCAAGTGGAATATCGGGCTGTCAAATTTGCGCTTGTGTAAGCATAAAAAAATCGTTAACATTGCTCAAGATGAGAAGTATATTGTTGTGTGTTGATGGTTCAGCGTATACCAAAATTTGCACGAAATACGCCATCGAACTCGCGCGATTGATGAATGCCTACGTCGATGTTCTGTATGTGACCAATCTGAACAATTTCGAACTTTCGCTCATTGCAGATTGTGGTAGTAGTCTTGGAATTCAACCATTTCGTGAATTATCCACAACTTTACAAAATCTAGAGAAAAAGAAGTTTCAGCGCCTCGAAGAAAAAATTACTCGCATGTTCACCGAGGCGAAATGCAATGTGAAATTCAAATTCAACCATCGCGCTGGAGCGATAGTAGATGCATTTGATGAATTTAAGCGCGATATCACCGGTCTTGATCTCGTCGTTCTTGGTAAAAGAGGAGAAAGTTCAGGGACTTCAAAGGGTCACCTCGGATCGTCACTCGAACGTATACTGCGCTCCTGCTCATGTCCATGCTTCATCGCACCGGATAAGTTTCGATCACCGAGTAAAATACTCATTGCATACGATGGTTCCGATGGGATAAATAAGGCAATTCAATTTGTTGAGCGTAATCATTTTTTCGGCGATTGCGAAGTTCATCTATTGACAGTCAATCCAACGGATGATGTTCAGACACAACTTTCTGACGCCAAAGCCGTACTGCGTGACGTTGCAAAATTAAAGAACATTGTTGTCGCAAAAAAATCTGGAGATGTGATCAACGAGATCGAAAAATATATCGCTGAAAACAGCATTGACCTATTAGTTATCGGCGCTTATTCCCACAGTATAGTTCGGCACTTCTTCATAGGCAGTACAACCCTAGAAATTATCCGACAATCTGAGATCCCAGTGATCGTATTTAAGTAAACCTTGGGGGAGGTCCCGCGAAAGGGGCGAAATGAACGAATCCGCTGAAATTTCACGGAGAGAGTGCCTTATAATTTGCTAAGACATTCGTCCATTTCATGATAGACCCACTCTAATTCTTCGCGTGTGATGCAGTACGGCGGTAAGAGGTAGATCATATTACCGAGCGGGCGCAAAAATATTCCCCTCTCAAGGAGCACATCAGATAATCTTTTCGCTGATTCCTTTGATGGCAAATCAAATGCTGTCATCGTACCAAACGTCCGTCTCTTTTGTACGCCTCTTAGTCTTATAGATTTATGAAAAGCCTTAATTTCGGAGATATGTGCAATCGTATTTTCTCTCGTTAAGATTTCAAAAGATCGACATGCCGCTGCACAAGCGATCGGATTAGCCGTGTAAGAATGTCCATGAATAAATGTTTTTCGCAGATCATTAGATAAAAATCGTTCATAAACCTGTTTAGTTGTGACTGTCAGTGCAAGTGGTAAAAAACCACCGGTTAATCCCTTCGACAAACAGATAAAATCGGGCTTTTCACACAAATAATCCATCGCAAAGAAGCGCCCGGTACGATAAAATCCAGTAAAAACTTCATCAAAAATCACCAATATGCCATACTCCCTGACCATCTTTACCACCCTTTCGAGAAACTCAACACGGTGCATGACCATCCCGCGCGCACCCTGCAATAATGGCTCGACCACCAACGCGCAAATCCGCTGTCCGTATCGTTCGAGATTCCTCTCCAGCTCGCTTATACTCGCATCTTCTTGCTGCTCAAGCCCATCGACGCCATCATAAAACTCCGGTGCTTTTATCTCAATCGTATCAAAAAAGAAGTCCAAAAAATTGAAGTGATACATAGAGTGCTTACCCGACGCGCTCATCGAACCATACGTATCTCCGTGATAGGCACCCTCAAAATGTAAATAAATCTTTCGCTTATCGTCACCACGATTTTTGAAGAACTGGTAGGCCAGTTTCAGAGCTACCTCAACGGCGGTAGATCCATCATCCGAGAAGAAAAATCGATTCAATTCTTTCGGTAGAACGGTTTTCAATTTTTCAATAAGTTCTTCCGCTGGCTGATGCGTGAACGCAGCAAAAATCACGTGCTCAAGGGTCGCAGCCTGTTCAGCGATAACCGCCGCGATTTCCTTATTCGCATGTCCGTGAATATTCACCCACCAACTGGAAATCATATCAGCATACCGTCTTCCATCATCAGTGTAGAGATAAAGCCCATTCCCTTTGACCACCTTTATTGACGGTGGGGTTATTTTTTCCTGCGTAAATGGTCGCCAAATCATGACAGTACCTTCAAAATTTGTTGCGGGAACGGGATTGAATTAAACATCTCTTGCAAGTTTTCACTTTCCGGTAAAACCGCCAAAATTTTTTCACTCGAAAAATGTTCGATCGTCAACTGTATATCGTCTGTCAGATCACCACAAATAACGATCCCCAAAATTGGAATAAAATTGGCCTTCAAAGCAGACACGGTCAATAATATGTGATTTATTATACCCAGTTTTGCCCGTACCGCTATGACAACCTGCGAATTTGTACATTTCATCGCATCAATCATTAAAAAATTATCGGTGATCGGCACAAAGATCCCCCCGGCACCCTCGATTACTACCTTGTCAAAATTTACTCGAAATCTTTCAACATCGATCACGATATTCTCCTTCTTAGCCGCATCATATGCTGACAATGGGGCTCGTAATCTGTATGCCTCGGGAAGAATTTTCGTACCTGGAGCAAACCTTCGAATAATCTCAAAATCAGAGGTGTCACCGGTCTGGATAAGCTTCCAGTACGTAGTACGGATCTTGGAACAAATCCAAGCGGCAACCGTTGTTTTGCCGGCATTAGTATCGGTACCTGTAACAAAAATGTTCATCTTTTCACCTCTTCAAAATGTAACACGCGACTATCGTTTAATGAACCTTCGGCTCAATTCAATCATTAATACACAGGATGTAATCAAATTGCACCTTGATATTTCGACTCATTTTTCTATACCCTGGGCCAAAATCCAATTTATGCTGAGGTGACATATGACTTTTGAGCAAGCATTTGAAATCTTTAATTACCCATTTTTTAAACTGCTCCGCCTGGCACATGAAGTGCATATTAAAAATTTCGACGAACAAACTGTACAAATTAGCGATATCCTGAGTGTGAAAACAGGTGGCTGTTCAGAAGATTGCGCTTATTGTGCACAATCCGCAAAAAATGGTGCTAAAGCACCAAAACAACCGATGCTCGATCTACAAACCGTAATACATGCGGCAAAATTAGCCAAAGAGCGTGGAGCCAGCAGATTCTGCATGAGCACATCAGGGCGTAGTTTGAGCCAGAAAAATGAATTCGAAAAAATTTGTGAAATGGTTCGTGAAGTAAAAGCATTGGGCCTCGAAACCTGTGTAACCATCGGGTTTCTAAACGAAGAACAGGCCAAAAAGTTAAAGGCCTTCGGCCTTGATTATTACAACCACAATGTCGATACTTCACCGGAATTTTACAAAAATATCGTATCAACGCGCACGATCAATGACCGTATAAAGACCATTGAAATCATCCAGGCTGCAGGAATAAATGTTTGCTCGGGCGGGATAGTTGGCATGGGGGAGACCAACGAAGATCGCGTAAAAATGCTGGTCTTACTGGCCAATCTCAAAACTCCACCGCGCTGTGTACCACTGAACAAACTGGTGAAAATCCCAGGTACACGAGTCGATGATTCGAAACCAATCGGCGATCTTGATTTTGTTCGATTGATCGCATTAGCGCGAATATTGATGCCCAAATCCTATGTAAAAATCGCAGCCGGGCGTAATACTTTTTCTGACTCGACCCAAGCATTATGTATATTTGCCGGTGCAAATGCTTTATTTTCGGGGGAAAAATTGCTCACAGTCGATAATATCGAAAACGGAAAAGATGCCGCTTTGTTTCAAAAAT
The DNA here is from genome assembly GCA_029059365.1 of Opitutales bacterium. GTDB lineage: Bacteria > Verrucomicrobiota > Verrucomicrobiia > Opitutales > JAIRKQ01 > JAIDVZ01. The sequence goes on from JAIDVZ010000026.1 coordinate 4,820, forward strand.
TAAATATCAAAACCGAAAAACCACAGTGGTAATCACAACTCCCCCAAAGGGAAAATCAGTTTTGAACAAAAAACAATAATACAATCAACTTTTTGAAATACAAATAGTTACAACAATTTTATTGTCTTTAACAAGGCCTCTGCTTTCTTTAATTTTAAGCTAAAAATTTTGTACGATCGGAGCTATTTATATAGGCTTGTTTTTCAGCAAAAGCTCAATTTGTTTTTTCACCTCAGGAAGATCCGGATTCGTCAAGACCGGGATTAGATTGTTGATTTCTTCCACGCTCATATTCCACCACTGCAGCTTCAGCATCAATTTGATCAATTCATCATCAAATCTTTTTCGAATCTCCTTCGCAGGGTTACCCACGACGATTGTGTATGGCGGAACATTGCGTCCAACGGTGCTATTTGCCCCAATTATCGCACCATCTCCAATTTGTACGCCTGGAAGAATCGTAACATTTTGCCCAATCCAAACATCGTTTCCAACAATAGTGTCTCCTTTGAGAGGCATCTGAGACAAGGATGGAGTGTCCTCGTCCCAACCTTCAAAAATGTAAAATGGGAAAGTCGACACGGCATTCATTTGGTGGTTTGCACCATTCATTATGAAATTAACCCCTGCAGCGATCTGGCAAAATTTACCGATAATTAGCTTATCTCCATTAAAATCATAGTGATGCGTAACGTGTTCTTCAAAATTTATGCCGCTAAAATAAGTAAAATCTCCGACGATGATATTTGGATTTTTTATCGTTGGCTTGATATAAGTCACCGCATCGACATTGGGTATAGGGAAAATTTTACTCGGGTCTGGCACTACTCCGTCTCGCATAGCAAACACGTCCTTTGAATTTATAAAGTCTGCAATCGCTTTGTTTAGTCTGGCGGAGAGAGAGGGATTCGAACCCACGGTACCGTTACCGGCACTTCGGTTTTCAAGACCGACGCAATCAACCACTCTGCCATCTCTCCAACGCGCCTGTTTATTGGAATTTATCGACAAAAGTCCAGTGAAAAATCTTTGCCTCAACGCTTCGATATGATCGAGCTAAAGCATTGCCATTCTCAAAAAAAAATATATTACACCTGCCATTATGCCAGCGCTGTTTGGAACAGACGGAATAAGAGGCTCGTTCGGCAAATATCCGATCACGGAACAATTTTTTACACAATGTGCGCATCTTATTGAACAATTTTTCAAAAAGATTTTAAAAAAATCTGTTCTCAAAATCGCAATCGGCCGCGACACTCGCGAGAGCGGGAAAGTACTGCAAGACGCTTTGATTCACGGGTTTTCCGATGATACTTGCGTGCTCGACTGTGGAATATTGCCCACTCCAGGTGTGTCTGTGGTAGTCGATCACCAAAAATGCGATCTTGGTTTTGCGATTACCGCATCTCACAATCCATACACGGATAACGGATTAAAAATTTTTAATTCTCGAGGAGAAAAATTATCGGCTGATCTCGAACTTCAATTAGAACAGTTTCTTGCCTCTAACCCGCTCACCATACAGGATATGAGCGAGGACAGACACGTACATGATGTTACCGATTTTCAAGCACAAGCACGCCAGATTTTCATCGACCGGTTTGATGATATTAAATTTCGGTTTGAGCTACCAGTTGTTCTGGATACCGCGAACGGAGCAACTACGTATACAAGCCCAGATATTTTACAAAAATACTGCAAAAATTTATACATTGTCAGTAACCATCCAGATGGTCGGAACATAAATTTCAACTGTGGTAGTGAGCATATTGAACGGTTGCAAACCGAGGTAAAAAATCGTCACGCACACATCGGTATTGCGCATGACGGTGATGGCGATCGTCTAATTATGGTCGATGAAAATGCGCGATGCTTAAACGGTGATCAAATTATTGGAATAATTGCTAACTACCTGAAACAGAAGCACTTATTAACAAATAATATTGTCGTAGTCACTAAACAAAGCAACTGTGGGCTCGATGAATCGTTGAAAAAAATCGGCATCCACACGGTTCGTACAGATGTCGGCGATCGTAATGTTTATTATAATATGGTTCAATGTGGAAGTGTGCTCGGCGGAGAAGAATCAGGACACATCATATTGCGCAAACAGGCCCATACCGGTGATGCGATATCTGCCGCAATACTGGTACTAAAAATAATTTCCGAAGCAGGAAGCTCATTATCAAAATTGGCAAATACCATTCGCTTGTTTCCTAAAAAGATGGTTAACTTAAGTGTGGGGACTAAAATACCAATTGAAGAATTTACAGATTTAGCACGCTTGTTGCAAAATTTTGAAAACTCCAACTACGGATACAAGCGTTCTCTCATACGATATTCAGGGACAGAAAACAAGTTGCGTATCCTCGTAGAAGCCGATACGATAACCAACGCCGATAATCTCTCAAATCGAATACGAGACTGTTTGATAAAAGAGTTTGAAAAACGCAAAATTTTTGTAAAATAGATCCAAAGCGTAATTATGGATGCCGAAAAACAAAATGATCCATTGCTTGAACGTGCGAATGCAGTGCTGGCAGATGGAGATACAAAGTATGCAATGTTTTTATACCGCGAGGCCCTCAAAAAATCACCTGAAAATTTGGAAATCCGTGAAGCACTGCACAAATTACGCAACTCAATACAAACCCCTGGACGCTCATTTTTTTCATTCTTACAACAGTTATACACGCATCTAAAAATACTTTATCAAAAATATCACCAATCTCC
>JAIDVZ010000027.1 GCA_029059365.1 Opitutales bacterium
ATATAAACTTCTGATTGAGAATAATATCGCGGTATACAGCTCCCATCTGCCACTGGATGGCCACCCCGAAATCGGCAATAATGTTTCAATTGCAAAAATACTAAACTTAGAGACGGAGAAATTTGCGCTGATTGATCAGAAGCTTGAGTTTAAATCACCAGTATGCTCAACAAAATTGAGCACCAAAGCACTAGAAGCCGAGCTAAATACCATTTTCCCTGATACAAAATCGATCATGTTCGGGCCGGTTCATCCAAAACAGATCTTAATTTGCTCGGGAGCAGTAGGGCATTTGATCTATGAGCTACCAAAACAGAACATTGATACGCTTATAACCGGAGAGATCCAACAACATATGTTCGGGTTTGCCTATGAACACAGCTTAAATATTTTCGCTTGTGGACACTACGCCACCGAGATATTCGGCGTACAAAATCTCAGCAAAATCGTGGCAAACAAGTTTCATCTCCCATCAACCTTTCTTCCTGAAGATTGCAGATTTTGAAGATAGCCACACCGCAAACGGCTGATGCCATATTTTAAAATTTCCCAACCCCTACACCTTTTTTAAGGCCGTCCTGATCAGTATTATTTTGTCAACAAATCCGGGTGCCATCTAATTATTTTAACATCCTTTGCACCGTTGTTGTGAGCAGCACCAAGCAATTTCCTTAAACGTTTAAGCGCAGCATCTCTCGGAGTAAAGACTATACCGACATTTTGACCGACAGCCTCCACAAAACCACCGTGCAACGAAACTATTACATGTCCAGATCCACCGGTATATTGATAATCGTGAATAAATACGACATAATCAGTATCCTTCATCACACTTAATGCCTTTTTAAGCTCTGCATCCGAAGCATCAACGTCCAAGCTTAAAATACATTTCCCATGGGGGGAATTGTAAAGCTGTTTCGTACTATGAGGCAGTGTCCATGAAGAAATATAGTGAAGCAACCCAGAACAATCAAACCCCACACAGTGGTAAGGCTGACAATCTGCTGACGGTCCTTCAAATGAGTACAATTCCGCCAACTGCAGCTCTTCAAAATTATTACACCCATACGAATAAGGCATATTTTTCTCGATACAATCGTCCAAAATATCACATATTTCACGCACACTCATGATGTCCCTTTTTGGTGATTGAGCATCGAAATTTGATTTAGCCATTGAACTTGCACAATCCTCAAGGAAATGTTTATGAACAAATCCTTTGAAACAACAATTTTCACTTACCTTACATATAACATGAACCGTGTCTTGATCTTGTGAAACACTGTCTACCTTCACAAATGTCTCAGGCGGTAAAACCGTATCTAGGTCATAACAATTATTACCGTGTGAGCCAATGTCGTACTTCAAGTTCACCCCTTCGGTCATAAACAAAGGCACAAAATTGCCCGAGTCTATTTCGAAGGTATCCCCAACTTCTACTCCAAGGCACCAAATTGGGAACAAAATGGCGAAACATAGTGAAAGTGCAACCCGTACACTTTTATTCCAGAAACTTTTCGTTACCATAGCTCGCGGATAAACAGCATCTAAAGATTAGTCAACTTTAAATTTAAACAAGCGGATATCAAAAAACAGATTATGTAAAATTAGTGTAATTCTTCTAAAA
>JAIDVZ010000028.1 GCA_029059365.1 Opitutales bacterium
TATCGGGCCCGGTCTTTTTAACATTTTTGCATACGCATAGCGATTTTGGACAATATATCGCTAGTAAAGGGATAGAAAAAATTTTAGAAAGAATAAGACTATTATTTACGGTAGGTTTATTGCCATTTTTTTTTAAAAAATGCGGCATAGCCTCACTGAAAGCCATCGGATATGATTTTCGGGATTTTAATAAAATTTTATCATGGGCTGTATTGGGTGCCTTCTTCATGTGTGCTGTTGAAATTGTCGAAATTTTGGTAAGATCCCAAGAAATCCAAATTTCAGTGGATAGTTTGGTGAATGTTTGTGCAAAATTACCGAAATTTCTGTTTTGTGCATTGGTAGTTAGCATCTTAGAAGAAGTGATTTTTCGTGGAATTATGTTGCGAATTTTTTATACAGCTCTTCCAGTAAACCTTGCAATTGTATTAAGTTCCTTGTTTTTCGCATATCTTCATATTGGGGTTCCTCGGGCTGCTAAAATTGCGAGTGATGCTGTGACCATATTTTCAGGATTTAAGTGCATTTTACCGGTATTATTTGGCTTCATGTATAAATTTAATGTACTACTTTTTTTGAAAGTCACAATCTTAGGGATAATTTTGTCCAAATTAACGTTAAAATATTTCAGCCTTAATAGAGCAATTGGGTTTCATTCTGGTGTAGTATTTGCAATGTTCATACTGAACATTTTATTTTAGGGAAGTAATATGACGAAATCAGCATTGGAGCAATTGAAAGCCTTTAGCACCGTAGTGGCCGATACTGGCGATTTAGAGAGTATAAAAATTTTCCGACCAAGGGATGCTACTACTAATCCCTCTCTCATTTTAAAAGCTGCTCAGCAAGAACAATATCGGGAGATATTGGAAAAGACGATAAGTGATAATAAGAATCGCCCACTCAGTGTCATCCTGAACAGCGTTATCGTTAATTTTGGATCTGAGATTTTGAAATTGATCGATGGTAGGGTCTCTTCAGAGGTTGATGCTAGGTACTCATTCGACACAGCCAAGACGGTAGAATGTGCACAAAACATTATTGAATTATATCAAAAAAACGGCATCTCGCGCGAACGTATATTGATAAAGATCGCGGCAACATGGGAGGGGATTTCTGCTGCCGAAATTTTGGAAAATTCAGGTATACATTGCAATTTAACATTGATTTTCTCTCTTGTCCAGGCAGCTGTTTGCGCAGAAAAAAATGTTACCTTGATTTCACCATTTGTCGGTAGAATATTAGACTGGTACAAAAAAAATAATCCACAGATCGATTACTCAATTCAGGATCCCGGAGTGGAATCAGTTACTGAAATCTTTGAATATTACAAATCTCACGGATTTAGCACCGAAATCATGGGAGCGAGTTTCAGGAACATCGATGAAGTTTTATTGCTTGCTGGATGCGATTTACTAACAATTAGTCCAAAATTACTCGAAGAACTTTCTCAATCAGACCGAAATGTTGACCGTAAATTGACCATTCCTGAAAGCAAGTCTCAAAATACGACTTCATCCAGTAACGAATCGCATTTCCGATTTACATTAAACGAAAATGCGATGGCTACCGAAAAACTTTCCGAAGGCATCAGAACATTTGCTCAAGACACCAGAAAATTGGAAGAGATCATTGGGATAATTTGAAAAATTAAATACAGAACTAACTTTGCAGCTTATTTTTATTTCATGTTAATAC